>CAYNCW010000223.1:0-5276 GCA_964395635.1 uncultured Oscillospiraceae bacterium | reverse complement strand
CTGTTAAATACCAAAAAACATGGTAAATTTGTTCTAGCACTCAACATAATAGAGTGCCAGGTCTCCAGTAGGAACACTCTATTTTACTGATTAGAAAGCCAATTCAAGCTCCCACACTGGACTATCGGAGGTGATGGAATGAAGCTGAGCGAGCGTAAAAAGCGCATATTGGCTGCCATTGTAGAAACCTATATACGCACCGGTGAACCGGTGGGCTCCAAACTTCTCTCCCACCAGCTGGATTTAAATGTATCCCCTGCCACCATTCGCGCAGATATGGCCTGGCTGTTTGAGATGGGGTATTTGGAGCAACCCCACACTTCCGCAGGTCGGGTTCCATCCCATTTGGGCTATCGGGAGTATATCGATTCCTTGATGCAGTGCAAGCCCCTTACCCAAGAGGAGCAGGATGAGATCGATTCGCTGTTTAATGTTCGCCACCCTGACCCGGATAAACTGCTGGAAGATGCGGCCGAAGCCCTGTCCGACTACACCCACTGTGCTACAGTAACTGCATCGGTTACCTCCCGCACCGTTCGTGTGCGGCGGATTGAGCTGATTGCTGCAGGCACCAACACGGTGGTGGTGCTGCTGATAACCACCAGCGGCCTTGTGCGCAACAAGGTTTGCCGCGTGGATTTCACAGTCACCCCAGAGCTCATTGATTTCTTTTATAAGTTTGCCAATTCCCGGCTTGCTGGAAAGAGTATAGATTCCATCTCTACATCCTATATCAGTTCGGTTTCGGTTACTTTGGGGGAATACTCCCGTATCTTCACCCCTATATTGGTTGCCCTATTCGAGCTGTGCAAGGAGATTAGCGACGGGCAGTATTACCTCAGCGGAGGCTCTAAGCTTCTTTTGTACGACGAGCTTTCCCCCTTGGCCAAAGAGCTTATGCAGCTACTGGAAAAACCCGAACGGCTCCACAGCATCTTTGACCCCCACATTGAGGATGTAAAAATTCTAATCGGAAAAGAAAACACCTCTATGGAGCTTTCCGGATCCTCTGTGGTGGTGGCCCATTACCATGTGGGAGGAGAGCGAGCAGGCTCGATAGGACTTATCGGTCCCATCCGGCTGGACTATGCCAAAATTATCCCTCACCTGAACTATTTTGCCAAGACCTTGGGAGATCTTCTTAGCGAAACCTATGAATCTCCCTAACCACTTACGCACACCATAAGAGTATACAGATGGGCATCTGCAAAAAAAGGCGGAACGCCTGAAAGGAGACAAAAAATTGAATCAACAAGACGATTTGCGCACACCGGATATGGATTCGGAAGCACAGGACGTTACAACACAGTCGGAGGATACCGAGATTCAGGCCGAACAAACTGTTATAGAGGAGCCGGATCCACTGACCCAACTACAGCAGCAGAACGCCGAGCTTAACGACCGATACCTGCGGCTGATGGCTGAATACGACAATTTTCGCAAAAGAACCCAGCGGGAAAAAGAGGATCTCTACAGCAGCGTCACTGCTTCGACAGTAGAAAAGTTCTTGCCGGTTATGGATAACTTTATACGGGCAAGCAGCTTTGAGCAAGGCAGCGATGATTTTAAAAAAGGCTTTGACCTTATCTATTCCGGCTTTGCTTCGGTGCTGGAAGGCCTTGGAGTAACCCCCTTTGGTCAACCGGGAGATGCCTTTGACCCCACTGTGCACAACGCCATATCCCACATAGAGGATCCCAGTCTTGGCAATACTGTTGTTTCTCAGGTCTTGCAGCAGGGTTACAAAATGGGCGATCGGGTAATTCGATGCGCCATGGTACAAACAGCCAACTAGATAAACACCAATCCTTTCCACAGTACTGCGGAATGTAATACGAAACAAGAATATTAGGAGGAACCAAATTATGGGTAAAATTATCGGTATAGACTTAGGCACAACCAACTCCTGCGTATCGGTTATGGAAGGCGGCGAAGCTGTTGTTATCGCCAATGCCGAAGGCGCAAGAACCACCCCTTCTGTGGTGGCATTTACCAAGGACGGCGAGCGTATGGTTGGCCAGGTAGCAAAGCGCCAAGCTATCACCAATCCGGACCGCACCATTATGTCCATTAAACGTCAGATGGGCACCGACCATAAGGTGAAAATTGACGATAAATCCTACACACCTCAGCAGATCTCCGCAATGATCCTGCAAAAGCTAAAGGCTGATGCCGAAGCCTATCTGGGCCACCCGGTAACCGAAGCGGTTATCACTGTTCCCGCTTACTTCACCGATGCTCAACGCCAAGCTACCAAAGACGCAGGCAAAATCGCTGGTTTGGATGTAAAGCGTATTATCAATGAACCCACTGCAGCTGCACTGGCTTACGGTATCGACAAGGAAAACGACCAGAAGATCCTGGTGTACGACCTGGGCGGCGGCACCTTTGACGTTTCCATCATTGAAATGGGCGACGGTGTGCAGGAAGTATTGGCCACCGCCGGTAACAACAAACTGGGTGGTGACGACTTTGACGAGCGCATCATCAACCACCTGGTGACCGAATTTAAAAAGGACAGCGGTATCGACCTTTCTGGCGACAAGATGGCAATGCAGCGCCTGAAGGAAGCTGCAGAAAAAGCCAAAATTGAGCTTTCCGGAATGACCACCGCCAATGTAAATCTGCCCTTTATCACCGCCGACGCCTCCGGCCCCAAGCATCTGGACATCACCATCACCAGAGCCAAGTTCAACGAACTCACCGCCGACCTGGTGGAAAAATCCATGGCTCCCCTGCGCCAGGCTATGAGTGATGCAGGCCTTAAACCCTCCGACATTCACAAGGTATTGTTGGTTGGCGGTTCCACCAGAATTCCTGCCGTACAGGATGCTGTAAAAGAGTTTATGGGCAAGGAACCCTTTAAGGGCATTAACCCCGACGAATGCGTTGCTGTAGGTGCTTCGATCCAGGGCGGTGTACTTGGCGGCGACGTCAAGGGTCTGCTGTTGCTGGACGTTACCCCCCTCTCTTTGGGTATTGAAACCCTGGGCGGTGTGTTCACCAAAATTATTGAGCGCAACACCACTATCCCCACCAAAAAGTCTCAGGTGTTCTCCACCGCAGCAGACGGCCAAACCTCAGTTGAGGTACATGTACTGCAAGGTGAGCGTGAAATGGCCAGTGGCAACAAGACCCTGAGCCGGTTCCACCTGGACAACATCCCCGCAGCACCCCGTGGCGTACCCCAAATTGAAGTTACCTTTGATATCGATGCAAACGGTATCGTAAACGTATCTGCTAAAGACCTTGGCACCGGCAAAGAACAGCATATCACCATCACCTCCTCCACCAACATGTCCAAGGATGATATTGAAAAGGCTGTGAAGGAAGCCGAGCAGTTTGCAGCAGAAGACAAAAAGCGCAAAGAAGAAATTGATATCCGCAACAACGCCGACCAGATGGTGTATCAAACCGAAAAGACCCTCACCGATATGGGCGACAAGATTACCGAGGATCAAAAATCCAACCTGCAAACCAAGGTAGACGCTCTGAAAGAAGCCCTGAAAGGCACCGACTACGAGATCATTAAGCAAAAGCAAGAGGAGCTGCAAAAGGATCTGTACGAGGTTTCCTCCAAGGTTTACGAGCAGGTTGCCAAAGAGCAACAGGCCCAACAGGGCGGCCAGCCCCAAGATGGCCCCGCAGGTGACGACTTTGTGGATGCTGAATACACTGAGGTTAAAGAAGACTAGTTAAAACTCCCCACTTCCCACGCTGGCAGGCAGTTGTGAATGCTTGCCGGCGTGTTCGTGGGATAAAACATATTTTTGCCCAGTGGAATACACTATAGAGGCAGATAGGGCTATAAAGCGCCTTTGACCTTTGTTTTTCACTCTTTAAAATGGGCAAAAGCAAAATGTAAATAAACTTAATTGAAAAGTGGTGGTAAGCGTTGCCAGAAAAAAAAGATTTTTATGAGGTGTTGGGAGTATCCAAGGGATGCTCTGATGATGAGCTAAAAAAAGCATACCGCAAGTTAGCAAAGCAATACCACCCTGACCTTAATCCTGGAGACAAGGAAGCCGAAACCCGGTTTAAAGAGGTAAACGAGGCTTACGAAATTCTGTCCGATCCCCAAAAAAAGAGCCGATACGATCAGTATGGCCATGCAGGGGTAGATCCCTCCTATGGTGGCGGGGCTGGCGGATTCGGTGGCGGTTTTGGCGGCGGCGGCTTTGGATTTGACGGCTTTGAGGATATTTTGGGGAGCTTTTTTGGCGGCGGTTTTGGCGGTTCCACCCGCACCCGCAACCCCAAAGGCCCTATCAAAGGCGGCGATATTCGTGTAAGCTTGACTCTGGACTTTATGGAAGCGGTCAAGGGTGTTAAGAAAACCATACACATTTCCAATCTACAAAACTGCGACGAATGCGGCGGTTCCGGTGCAGCCAAGGGATCTTCCCCGGAAACCTGTAGCGAATGCAGCGGTTCCGGACAGGTGCGGGTGTCCCAGCGCACCCCCTTTGGCACCATTCAAACTGCCAGAACCTGTACCCGCTGTAACGGCAAGGGTACAGTGATTAAAGACGAGTGCAAATCTTGTTCCGGAAAAGGGCGGATACGCTCCAGCAAAACCTTAGAGGTACATGTGCCTGCGGGTATTGACGATTCCCAATCCTTTGTACTCCGTAGCGAAGGAGATCAGGGCCTTAACGGCGGCCCTTCTGGGGATTGTGTGGTAACAGTGACCGTCCGGCCAGATGCTATCTTTGAGCGGGACGGATTTGACATTTGGTGCGAGGTACCCATTACCTTTGCTCAGGCCACATTGGGGGCGGAGATCACAGTACCCACCGTGGACGGCAAGGTGAGCTACACTGTACCGGAGGGAACCCAGCCCGGCACTGTATTTCGCCTGCGAAACAAGGGTGTACCCTATGTCAATGGAAGAGGCCGTGGGGATCAATATGTGCGCATCGCCTTGGAGGTACCCAAGAACCTCTCCAATAAGCAAAAAGAAGCACTGAAGAATTACGACAGTCTAATGACTGATAAAAATTATGAAAAGCACAAATCTTTTTTTGATAAACTTAAGGATATGATGGGTAAGTAGTACCTGTTATTCTGTAATAGATCCCCCCCGGTCAAAGAAACTCTCTTGACCAGGGGGGGATTTTTATAGGCTTCCTGCTATATGTAGGGGCGACCTTTGGTCGTCCGCAGCAATATACACAGCGGTGTATCAGTGGTGATTTACCATTGTGGGGTTTTGTTTTCACCCCAAGCGGGGCGCCACCTTGCCCCTCATGCCGGGGCGGGCAGTTACTTTTGTC
>CAYNCW010000222.1:0-5280 GCA_964395635.1 uncultured Oscillospiraceae bacterium | reverse complement strand
CTGGACAGCAAAGTGGCGGACTGGATCTTTCAGCCCTATCCGGAATATTGGGGGGCTTAGGCAGCGGTCAGCAACAATCCCAACAACAAAATGGCGGCTTGGATCTCTCAGCTTTGGCAGGATTACTTGGGAACTCCGGTAACAGCCCCCAACCCCAACCAAATGGTGGGCTGGATCTCTCGGCGCTGTCCGGGTTATTGGGGAATTTAGGCGGTAACCAACAACAGCAGAAACAAAGCGGCGGTGGGCTGGATTTATCTGCATTGTCTGGAATTTTAGGTGGCAGTGGTGGAAGTAGCCCCGATCTGTCCGCCTTGTCTGGATTATTGGGCGGGCTATCCGGGGCTGGTGCATCCTCAGGACAAGGTTCCAATTCCAGTGTAGCGGCACTAACCAATATGCTGGGAGGGGCAAATACCTCCAGCAGCCCAAGTAGCGGGTTTCCGTCTATCGATATGAGTACCATCATGAAGTTTCAGCAGGCCATGACCACAATGAATACCAACCAAGACAATATTCGTATGCTCTTGGCGCTGAAGTCCCACCTACAGACAGATCGTGCCAAAAAGGTAGATGACGCCATACGGGTTATGCAGGTGGTTCAGTTCCTGCCGCTACTCAAAGAATCCGGCCTGTTCGGCACCATTGACGATATCCTGGGAAAATTTAACCTGAGCGGTCTGGGCAATATTTTAGGCGGCGGTGGCAGTTCCGGTTCTAGCTCTGGTTCTGGATCTGGCTTACTGGGCAATCTATTGGGCGGTTCTGGTTCCGGATCCGGTTTACTGGGTAACTTGTTGGGTGGTTCCGGAAGGGGTGGCCTGGGCAGCTTGCTCAGCGGACTGAATTTGACAGGAGGCAGGTGAGAACAAGATGCCAGCAAGACGTAACTACACCGATAGTGAAATGATGCGTATGCAGCAGGATGCAATTAACCGAGTACGGGAGATGCAAAGCCGTGCTCGATATGCTTCGGAAAATGCCAGTCGTTCTCAAACCGACTCCGAATCCTCTGCTGATACTGGTTTCTCATTGCCACCTGTAGCACCAGATAACCAAGGGTGGAGCACCAACCCCAACTTTCAGCGTCCCTCTCAGCGCCCGGGCAGATCCTCCTCCCATCGCAGAGAGGTACCCTCACCTCCGCCTCCACCCCCACCACCGGAAGTGGAACTGGAACCACCTGCCCCTATGCCACCTCCACCACCGGAACCAGAGCCTGAAGTGCCCCAACAACCCACCACCATCATCGAAGATATACTGAAGGCAGTGGGGTTGGACGACGATAGGGTATTGATTCTTGGGTTACTGTTCATTCTCATTAACGCCAAAGCAGACACAACCTTGATATTAGCGCTAATTTATCTGCTTATATAACGCAAAACACGCCGCAGCTTTACCAGCAACGGCGTGTTTTCTGTTTGAAGCATTACATTTCAACGGCAACAGGAGATTGTTCTCTTGCGGCTTCTTCCCTTATGCGTTTGGCAGTCAATATATTGTACAGCAGGATGGTTACTAATACCACAACGGCTCCCATAATTGACAATGCACCCGGACGCTCCCCCATAACCAAAAATACCAAAATTGGATTGAAAATAGGCTCTATCATGCAAATAATGGATGCAGTTAGAGGGTCTGTAGACACAGATCCTTTTGAAAATAAAAAATATCCAATGCCCAACTGAAAAACACCCAAATAAATCACAATCATCCATGGCAACACTCCGCCTGTTTGGAGACTGTTGTCAAAAAATAAAAACGGAAGCAACAATGCAGATAAACAGCACCCCAGATAACTGGCACCAGATGGATCCCCATCCGGCATACTGTTAAAGAAAAATACACCTGCAAATGTAACTCCGGAAAGCAGGGCAAGAATATCCCCAAAAAGTGCGCCGTGGCCCATATGGTCAATAAAAAACATGGCAATTCCCGTCAAGGTCAATAGGACAGTGATTATATCCACCCCACGGGGCTTTGTTCGGGTTGACAACATTGTTAGAAGAATTACATACGCCGGAGCTGAATTCTGAAACACTATGGCATTGGCAGCGTTTGTAAGCTTGTTTGCACATATATACAAAATGGTGGTAGCAGCAAGGCAAATAGCAGATAGAACAACTGAACGGGTGAGCTTTACTGTAAACTTTCTGCGAAATAGGGCTATGGTTATGCCTGCGATCACTCCTCTTGCACAAGCCAGTGATAAGGGCATCCATGGTATGTACTTTACTGCCAAGCCGGAAGTGCTCCATAACGTGGCGGCAAGAGCTATATACAGCGGCCCACTGTAGGTTTTTTTGATCATCTGCCAATGCTCCCTTCGTTGCTTTGCCAACAAATAGCCTGCTATCTGGTGTATTATGTGTATACGGTACCATTGCCATTTGCTAAACCAGCAACTAGTATAGCAGAAAATATGACGCTTTACAATCACCAGTTCTGGACTTTCTCCCACCATCATGATACAATATTGCAATGAGTCTACCACCCGGCAGAAAGGCGGACATACAATGATAACCTTTGCAGAAATTAAAAATAATAATGAACTAAAAACATACATCAAAAAAGCGGACGAAAGCCTTAAGGCTTTAGGATATACCGAGCACGCCTTTGCTCATGTAACAAAATGTGCTACAGTGGCAGGAGAGCTGCTGGGGCAATTGGGGTATGATGCTCGCACCGCAGAACTGGCACGGATTGCGGGATATATGCATGATATTGGCAATGTGGTAAACCGAGTGGATCATGCCCAAAGCGGTGCAGTAATGGCTTTTCGTATTCTGGACAAGATGGGGATGGAAGCAGACGAGGTTGCAACCATCGTTACTGCCATTGGCAACCATGATGAAGGGACCGGATCCCCTGTAAATGCGGTTACGGCCGCCTTGATTCTGGCTGATAAAAGCGATGTACGCCGCACCCGTGTGCGCAATCGGGAGCAGTCCAGCTTTGATATTCACGACCGGGTGAATTTTGCAGTTGAGCAGTCCTCCCTCACCCTGCACACCGAGGAGAGAACGGTTACACTTGATCTGACCATAGACAACACTATCTCTGCGGTGATGGATTACTTTGAAATCTTTTTGGGGCGTATGCTACTTTGCCGCAGAGCCGCCAACTTTTTGAATTTAAAATTCCAACTGATTATCAACGGAATTTCTTTATTATAAGCTATCTGTATTGTTATTGGTTCTAAACTTTGTATATTCCCCCTATCCGGTAGGGGATTTATATTCTAAATGGTAGCAGTATCGCTGGTTCCTTTAGATATATATTTGGCTGCTTCTAAACCGGATGCCCAGGATTTGTTGGTCAAGGATACAAGAGTGGAAATGTGATTTTTTAGCATGGAATAAACCGGTTTTATCCGGCATAAATATAGGCATCCAGGAGGCCCCTTTTATGCACCCCCAAGAAGTACTGTTAGTCTCTAAGCCCGTTGTAGACAATCTGCCTGGCATCGCGCAGCCACTGCTTGGGTGGTACGACCAACACAAACGCAGCTTACCCTGGCGGGATAACCCCACCCCCTATCGTGTATGGATATCCGAAATTATGCTGCAGCAAACCCGCGTGGAGGCCGTAAAAGGGTATTACCAACGATTTTTGGAGATTGTTCCAGACATAGCTTCTCTGGCTGATGTGGAGGAATCTGTCCTACTTAAGCTTTGGGAAGGGCTTGGCTACTACAACCGTGCCCGCAATTTGCAGCGTGCAGCCCAGAAGGTGGTGCAGGAGTTTGACGGAAAACTCCCAGCATCTTATGGTGCCCTGCTTTCTTTGCCGGGCATTGGCGAGTATACAGCGGGTGCAATTGCCTCTATTGCCTTTGGCATCCCTGTTCCTGCTGTGGATGGCAATGTACTGCGGGTGTTTTCCCGGCTTTGCGGTAGCTTTGCGGATATTGCCTTGCCCCAGGTGAAAGAAGCGTGGCGCAAAACAGTTCCTATAGCACAACCTCCCAACCGCCCAGGGGATTTTAACCAGGCACTTATGGAATTAGGGGCTACAGTTTGTCTCCCCAACACCACTCCCAAATGCAACAGCTGTCCTCTAAAAACCCTTTGCGAGGGCGCTGCCACAGCTTGCGCTGATCAGCTGCCTATTAAGTCGGCCAAAAAGCCCCGCAAGGTGGAGCAACATACCGTTATATTGGTTGTGGCGGATAATCAGGTACTATTGTTTCAGCGCCAGCATAAACTGTTGGCAGGATTATATGAGCCGTTAAACCTATTGGGGCATCTTGCTGAAAATGAGATCATTGGCACCATCCAGGAGCTGGGCGGCAAGGTGAATACAGTAGAAGCTTTGTGCAATTCCAAGCATCTTTTTACCCACGTAGAATGGCAAATGACCGGATGGCTGGCGGAGTGCAGCTATTTCCCACCCCCGCCAGGAGCTGCTTGGGCAAACCGGATAGCACTAACAGATACATACGCACTACCCAGCGCATTTCGCGCCTATACCAAGGATTGGGATCGGTGGTTGGCTACCGAGGAGGGATAAAGGCTTGGGAAAAATCTTATTTCTTCTGGCTTGTTTTGTTTCACTTTTAGCAACCATTGTTTGCACCATGCTGTATAACGGTGCTTTGTGGTTTGTAAATCCTCAAAAGATGGGGTATACCGTAAAAGGGGTTGACGTTTCCCGCTACCAAGGGGAAATTGCATGGGATAGCCTGGCAGATCAGGATATTCGCTTTGCGTTTATCAAAGCTACCGAAGGCAGCAGCCATGTGGATCCTTGTTTTTCCCTGAACTACAGTGGCGCAGAAGATGCAGGACTTTGGGTTGGTGGGTATCACTTTTTCAGCTTTGAATCTCCGGGAAAAAGCCAGGCTGAGAACTTTATACAAACAGTTCACCAAAGTAAACAAAGCCTCCCCCCTGTTTTGGATATTGAACTTTATGGGCGGTTTGTGAGAGAGCCGCCTTCTGCTGAGCAGGTTCGCAAGGAGATTGGCGATTTTATAGAGACAATAGAAAAGCAGTATGGTGTGGCACCAATTCTGTATAGTACCCGGCGGGACTATGCACGGTATATAGCCGGTTATTTCCCCGCCTGCCCTATTTGGATACGGGATGTTCTGCGCAAGCCAAAACTTCCCGACGGACGAGAGTTTACCTTTTGGCAGTACAGCCACCGGGGCTGGCTGGAAGGCTATACTGGACCGGAGTTTTTTATCGTTCTCAATGTATATTCAGGCAGCTGGGAGGAGTTTACCCAGCAGTTTGAAACAGCGCAACAATAAAAAAGCTGCTGCACCTTTACGTA
>CAYNCW010000221.1:0-5314 GCA_964395635.1 uncultured Oscillospiraceae bacterium | reverse complement strand
CATGATAGATAGAAACTGTGATGAACACTTGGTATAACGCTAAAGGTTAGATAGGAGCAATGAAAATGGATCCACAGGAATTGGGCTTTGAACTTGCCCATATTGGCATCAATCAAAATAGTGCAGAAGAAGCACAAAAAACGGTAAAGGTGCTTTCAGCCCTTTTTGGTTTTTCCACAAGAGAGACCGAAGGCGCCTATTTTGTTAACGAGCAATTTGAAGTAATAAAAAAGCCGTTTTTGGGAAAACATGGTCACATCGGCATACGCACGAACGATGCTTTAGCAGCCCGGAACTACCTGGAAAGCAAGGGGATTGTATTTAACCAAAACACAGCAACCTATGATGCCAACGGCAGATTGATTCTTATTTATTTTCAAGAAGAAATTGCCGGATTTGCAGTACATATTGTTCAGAAAAAGTAAGGGGGGAAGGGCAAGTGGACAGCGTTGCTTGGGCCGGTATCAGCTATGCTGAAGGATCCACATGAGAACGTACACACCCTAAAAAAGGAAGGAATTGTCTCAATCTATGACTAGAAAAAAAGTATTAACCGCTGGGGAACCGATGGTGTTGTTCATTGCAGGAGAGGAGGCACCGCTGGAGGATGTACGCCAGTTTTCCACATCTATTGCAGGTGCGGAATTCAATGTGGCGGTGGGCCTTACCCGTTTGGGGCATACTGTGGGCTATCTAACCAAGCTGGGCGAGGATCTCTTTGGCCGACAAATTGTAAAGGTGATGAACCAAAACGGTATCGACACCTCTCTTGCCAAAACCACCAACCAGCAATCCACCGGATTTATGCTCAAAAGCAAAACCAGCCAAGGGGATCCGGATATTTTTTACTATCGCAAAAATTCCGCTGCATCCACCCTTTGCTCCCAGGATTTAGAGGGCTTGGATTTAAGGGAGTGGGATGCCCTGCACCTGACCGGCATTCTGCCTGCAATATCCAAAACCGCTTTGGAGGCCACCTATTGCCTGATGCATAAGGCAAGGGAAGCGGGTATCCCCATCTTTTTTGACCCCAATCTGCGGCCTCAGCTTTGGCCCAGCAAGGAGGAGATGGTCAACACCCTAAACGACCTTGCTGCCTTGGCAACCTGTGTGTTGCCGGGGATCAATGAAGGAGATATTCTTTGTGGAAGCCGTGACCCAAAAGAAATAGGCCAGTTTTACCTAAATCTTGGGGCAAAGACAGTTGTGGTAAAAACCGGGGAAGAGGGGGCAGTTGCCTTTACCTCCCAGGGGAGCTGGAATATCCCTGCCTATAAGCCCAAGGAGATTGTGGATACAGTTGGTGCGGGAGACGGCTTTGCAGTGGGCGTAATCAGCGGCATGATGGAAGGGCTTCCTTTGCCTGAAGCGGTGGGACGCGCAAGCGCTATCGGTGCCATTCAGATTATGCATGTCAGCGATAACGAAGGGCTTCCCACAAGAGAACAATTGGAACAATTTATGGCCGAAAATAAATAACAGCATACCGGGAGGAAAAGTAATGCATATAGAAGAAATATTGCGCCGGGTTGGAATAGTGCCGGTGATTACCATCAAGGATGAAGCCCATGCGGTGCCGCTGGCCCGGGCACTAAAAAAGGGCGGATTGCCGGTGGCGGAGGTTACCTTTCGCAGCGCCGCTGCCGCGGGATCCATTCGGGCTATAGCCAAAGAGGAGCCGGATGTTTTTGTGTGCGCAGGGACAGTGCTCAACCCCCAGCAAGCCCAAGAAGCTGTGGATGCCGGTGCCAAAGCCATTATCAGCCCTGGGCTGAACCTGGAGACGGTTCAATGGTGTTTAGACCGGGATATCCCTGTTATTCCCGGGTGTGCCACACCCTCCGAGGTAGAGGCCTGTATGCGGATGGGCCTATCTTTGGTGAAGCTGTTTCCGGCTGAAGTAGTGGGAGGGGTTAAGATGCTCAAGGCGCTTTCCGGCCCCTATGCAGCAATGAAGTTTATGCCTACCGGTGGGGTAAACCTGTCCAACGTGAAGGAGTATCTTGCCCAGAGCAATGTGGTGGCCTGCGGTGGCACCTGGATTGCACCTGTGGAGCTTATGGCAGAAGGGCGCTTCGATGAGATTGAAAAATTGTGTCAAGAAGCTGCCCAGTATCGGGATAGCTGTAGATAAACCAACCAAAAACAGCGACTCGCCCCCCCAATAAGGGAAGGCGAGCCGCTGTTTTTCACACCATTACTATATTTGTAAAGCCAAGACGTTGAGCTTTACTGGATAAGTTAGCCATCTCCTGCTCGGTGGGAGATGGGGTTTGCGCTAAGCGCCCTTTTACACCGTTGTTGCGAAAGGCAATTAGTTTGAGCCGTGTTGTGCGTTGGTGGCTATCCAACAGCTCTGCAATGCCTTCCAGGACAGCCATGCCGTCTACCTCCCCCGGAAGATAGACTAGGCGAATTTCGGCCAGCTTATTTTGGTTGGCCAGAAACGCCAGGTTCTTTTTTACAATAAGGTGGTTTGCGTCTTGGGTGAGGGCATGATAGGTGGAAGGATCCCAGGACTTTACATCCAGCATAACCCCGTCGCACACCTGTAGCAAATCCGGGTGGAGGGAAAAGTCCACCGTACCGTTGGTGTCGATAAGACAGTTTAGCCCATCCTCCTGTGCTAGCCCAAACAGCTGGGTGAGAAACTGGGGATAGAGCATACATTCCCCGCCGGATACGGTGATGCCCCGGACAAAGGGAGCATGGCTGCGCACCACTTCTATCAGTGCATGGGGTGTATACAGCTGCACCTTGGGGGAAGCAAAGTGGGGGCAAAGCTGGATACATTGATCACAGTGTATACAGCTTTGGGCATCCCAGCACACCTTGCCGGAATGTATGCCCAGGGCACCTGCAGGGCAACCCTTTACACAGGCACCACAGTTGCAGCATAGCCGTTGGGTTTCAGGGTTGTGGCAGTATCCACAGGCGATATTGCAGCCCTGGAAGAAGATGGAGGTTCTTGCGCCGGGGCCATCCACTGTACTGATGGGGATAATTTTGTTGACAGGAGCACTGGTTGGGGAGCAGTGACAACCGGGATGAGCCTCACACATTATTGCATGCGCACCTTTCTTTCCGCCAGCCGGTTAACGGCGTAAGCGGGAGCTCCCAGATGGGTGGTGTTTTGCAGAACAGCTTGTTTATCGTTGAATTTAGCCATCTCGCTGCGCTTTACCAGGTAGCCGGTGATCCGCACCAAATCGGTATCGGCAGCGTAGAAGCTCATGTAATGGCAGCCCACAGCAAATGCGCCTTTTACCACATCCAACAGGGCAGAGGGGTTTTGATCCAGATTGGTGGCTATGGGGAAGATATCCCCCACTCCCGAGGGGAAGAACTTGTGATACAGGCCGGAGTGGCGCAGATGAGCCATAAAGTCATCCGGCTCGTCCCCGACAGGGATGCGTACACCGGAGGTGATGCCGATATCGGAATCCAGGCCAACCTGTGCGTGGAGCAAGAATTTGCCTCCGGTGATAGGGGAGTACTGGGCGGTAAAGGATTGTACAATCTCCTGAATCCTCTCCAGGATTTGTATACCTAGGGTGTTTGCTTTGTCGTCGGTGCCGTACTTAAGACCTTGGTCTTGCAGAAGGATGTTTACCCCCTCCGCCAAGCCGGTTACGCCAAACATACCCAAAAAGCGGTCTTTGCTCAGCAGGCCTTCTTGTACAAGGAAATTGGATGCAAAGAAGCCGGATTTTTCCACCAGGAAAACAATTCGCTGATTCATATAGTCCGCTATTAGCTCCAGGCATTCCGGTAACAGCTCCTGGAGGAAATGTTCAATGCTGGTAGCTTCCTTGGCCAGCTGGGTGAGGGTGATGCGGGTTAGGGTAAAAGCACCGCCGCAGGTGGGAAGAATGTTGTAGCAGCTGGAGATACCGTAAGCTTCGCCAAAGGGCTTTCGATTGGCGGCGTGGTTACAGATGGCGGGGTTGGAGCAAATTAATGAGGCCTTAATGGCTTTTTCCATAAAGGCATCCGGGGTAATGGCCGGGTCGTACTTAATGGTGAAGTTGGGTACGGCGTTGTGCAGCTCCTGATCCACTTCCATCAGCAGATGTCCTGCACGGGTTTCCTGGGGGCCCAGGTTTGCATGGCAGAAAGAGTCGGTGATGGTGCGATCCAAATAGGTGAGGAACAGGCGCAGCTTAGCCTTGATTTCTTCATCTGAAAGATCGCCCAAGAACGGGTCGATCATGGTGTCCAGGTTGCCCAGGTATACCGGAAAGTTGGTGATGGACGGTACATGCCGGTATAAAATCATCAAAGAATATAGCAGTTCATCCAGGTTGCTTGGAGGATCCAGCTTTAAAAATTTACTGCCCTGCTTTATGAAAGCGTCATAGTCCGGCAGTATGTAGCGTGGACGATAGGGGGCATTGCCCTCAAACAGGTCGTTGATGGCGCCGGTTTCAAAATAGTGTTGGGTTCTCTCTGGCTTTTGGATAATCTCCAGGGTGTTTTCTGCTGCCCTGGCCAAGTTCATCAGCTTTTGTTCGTGTGTTAAGGATTGGGAGGTGAGCGTATCGTAGATAAGGTTTTGGTTGCTGGCCATAGTGATTCCTCCTGTTTTGGGCAAGTTTTTTCGGTGTATATTAGGCTGTTTTGCAGCCTTTATGATTGTCCGCTTTCCAGCATTTCTGCAATTTTTTCGCAGTGCTGTTTGGTAAGATAGATCTTTCCCCGCTGTACGCAGAGGAGGTTTTGTTCCGAAAGGCTTTTGATGGCGCGCCCCACTGTGCGTGCACTTGCGCCGATACGCTGAGCCAGCTCCTCATGGGTGAGGGGAATGGTCATGCCGTTTTTGGGGTTCCATTGGTCATGGTGCCGACTTGTATATTCCAGTAAGAACTGGGCCAATCGCTTGGAATGGGTAAAGAATAAAGAGCTCCGCTCCATAGCTACCTGGCCAAGTAGGGTTTGAACAATGTGGTTCATTCGGTTTAGCAGCAGTTTGCTGTCCTGTAGCACCCAGGTCATATAGGTTTCTACAGATATTTGTAGCAAACGGCAGTGGGTTTTTGCGCGGATTTCGGCAATAAAAGCTCCCTGTTTGCCCAGCAGCTCTTGTTCGCCGAATATCTCCAAGGGTTTGAACTCGGAAAAGGCGTAGGTGGTAAATCCTGGCTCCTGGATAACGGCGTACATCTGACCTTCAAAAAGAAGGTATACCGACAAAACCCTAGTGCCCTGGCGAGCTAGGATCTGCCCTGGTTCCAAATGCAGTAGCCGAACCGATGACTCGTCGGGAAAGCCCGGAAGAATGGATAAAATGGCTTGTTTGGTCTCGCTGGATTCA
>CAYNCW010000220.1:0-5358 GCA_964395635.1 uncultured Oscillospiraceae bacterium | reverse complement strand
CACCACCTGTTCCGCCGCCATAATGATGTTTTTATTGTTTGGCAGGACGATAACATTTTTTGCCGGGGTAGCATGAACTGCTTCCAAAATATTGTCGGTAGAGGGATTCATGGTTTGTCCGCCACTCACCACATTGTCTACCCCTAAATCGGTAAACAGCTGGTGAATCCCATCCCCTGCGGCTATTGCCACAAAGCCAAATTCTCGCTGAGGGTCCACTGGCAAATACGCAAAACTCTGTACCGGTGCTTGGCCTTGGCCTTGCCCTCGGCCGGCGTCTTTGCGCTTGGAAGCATGTTGCTCCCGCATATTGTCAATTTTTATATTGGTTAGTGCCCCTGCTTCCAGCGCCTTTTGCAGCGCATCTCCGGGATTATCGGTGTGTACATGGCATTTGATAATCTCCTCATCATCCACCACCACCGCACTGTCCCCAATAGACTCCAAATACGCCCGTAGCGACAGCGGATCCAACTTGCCTGACTCTTTGAGTACTATAAACTCGGTGCAGTAGGTAAAGGTAATCTCCCCTTCGTAATCCCCTGCAGCATTGCGCTCATCAGGAATCTCGGTATGCTCTGTCTCCTTGACTGCCTGTTGGTCCGAGACCATCTCTCCGCCGTTAAAAACCACCTGCATCCCCTGGAAAATCACCAGCAGTCCCTGGCCACCGGCATCCACCACACCGGCCTTTTTTAGCACCGGCAATAATTCCGGAGTGGCAGCCAGACTCTGCTCCGCCGCCTCTATCACATTCTGCCAAAACTCTGTCAACCCCATCTCTGGGTTTTGTTCCAACACAACCTTGGCCTTTTGTGCACTGACTCTGGCTACTGTCAGGATAGTACCTTCGGTGGGTTTCATTACAGCCTTGTAGGCAGCGTCCACCCCCATTTCCAGCGCCAGTGCCAGATCCTTAACCTCGGCGGTGTTTTTTTCCTTTAGCCCCTTGGCAAACCCACGAAACAGCAGGGATAAAATAACGCCGGAATTGCCTCTTGCGCCCCGAAGCAAAGCTGAAGCGGCAGCCTGCGCCACCTCTCCTACGCCGCTATCCTCCGGCAAAAGCATCAGCTCCCGTTTAGCGGCGCCAATGGTCATGGACATATTGGTGCCGGTATCCCCATCTGGAACCGGAAACACATTTAGGGCGTCTATCTGTTTGCGGTAAATGCTCACATTGTTCGCCGCGCTGATAAAGGCGTCCCGCAGCATAGTTCCATTTATCACAGTGTATCTCTCCAAACTGTTGAGTTTCTTTTCTTGTTCACATAGCCACCCGGCTGAAACCCCGCCTTAATAATCCATTCCTCATACCAATGATAAGACACATATTGAACACACTGCCAACAATGTGTAGAGGCGGCCTTTGTCGTCCGTTCTTTATCCTCGTAGCCACTGATTTCTCAGCTTCTTCGGAGCCCTCTTAAAAAGGGTATTATTGCACCTTCATATCAGCCACATATACATTCACCTTAGCCACTGTAAGTCCACAGGCTGCTTCCACTGTATAGCTAACCTTGTTCATAATGCTCTTTACAATCACTGCAATATTCACCCCATAGGTAACCGCAATGTGCAGGTCTATAATCAGCTCGCCCCCCTGGTTGCGCACCCGTACACCCTTATCTGGAACATCCCGGTGGAGAAAAAAGGACCGCAGCCCCTGGACCGGTGTACGGTTTACAAGGCCGGACACCCCAAAGCATTCCGAAGCCGCATGCCCCACCAAATTTGCAAAATAGGTATTGGATACCTCAATAAGTCCCAGATGATTCTCGATTCTAATCACAGTAATCCTCCTGTTCTGTCCTGAATACTTACAGTGTAATCCCACAGAGGGGGGATTATTCCTCATCGGCGGTCATGTAATGGTTTTCTTCCTGGCTATCCCCGGTAGTATCGTCTATGCCCTCGTCCTCTACAAACAAATACGGTGCAATGGCGTCGAAGGTTTTATCCCCAATCCCCTGAATATCCTTGAGCTGTTCCAGCCTCGTGTAACTACCCAAATAAGTGCGGTACTGGACAATGCGCTGAGCAGTGGCGCTGCCGATCTTGGGAATATACATCAGCTGATATACATCCGCCTTGTTGAGATCCAGCGGGAAGGTTGCCAAAACCACCACCGTGTCGGAAGTCTCCTCCCATTCCTGCTGGGACTGTGGCTCCAGCTCTTGTGCCGGTGGCTCTTCCGGTGGCAGCTCATACTGGTTTTGGGGGATGGATGCCTGCTCCTGCTTCGGCTGGGAAACCACAGGCCTTGGCAGCGCATACCCCACCGCCACACCAAAATTTTGGCGCAGCGATAAATTATAGCTCACCATAAGCCCCATAGCCAAAACAGCCAACACCAGCAGGATATTGTAGGGCAAAAACGGCTTCACGCCCCCACCCCCAAAGTTCAGATGGTGTAAGTATACCATAAAATCCCCAGATAGAAAAGACCACCCAAAACCTAAGACAAAATTTGTCTGGTTGTAGGCAGCCACTGTTCTATTCATACTGTAAAGGCGTCCTAGGCTCCTCTGCACTTAGGAGCCTAGCATCAATACCATTCACTAAAGGTATTGCCTCAAGCCTGACGAATTACAGCTGCACCTACACTTCAATCGTCATTCCCACTCCAACCTCTTGTACCCCAATTCGCCGGTGCATTTCAGCCTTTGCACCAAAGGATACACAATGGCAGGGATACAGCTGCCCCACTTGACTGTGTTCCAAATACTCCACCGTTTTCATCAGCTGATCATCCACCTGCAACAGATGAAACCCACCGATAATCCCCGCTATCCGCTCATCGCCACAAACCTTCTTAGCATACGCAACAATATTGCAAATCCCGCTATGGGAACAGCCGGTTACAATAAACAAACCCTGCTCTCCCCTATAAACAATAGCGGAATCGTCCTGCACTGTATCCTCCTGCCAATCCCCACCGCAGTTGTAGCACCCTATCTTTTTACGGGTCTCAAACGCATGCACACAGGGTATCTCCCCCAAAAATACAATATTCTCACTAATTTGTATGGGAGCATCCGAAACCCGAAGCTTACATATTTCCTGCATTTTGTTAAGGGAAAAGGGTGCGCCAATCTCCATGTTTTCATATCTCTTTGGATGAAAGCACAAAGGATGGGCCACCACTGTAACCCCCCTGAGATCCATATACTCTCGCAGATAGGTTAGCCCTCTGGTATGGTCATTGTGTCCATGGGAAAACACAACCGTATCCATTTCCTTTAAGGGAACCCCCATCTTTTCTGCATTGGCGATAAATACATCCGAATATCCCGCATCAAAGAGTATCTTGCTCCCCATATCCTCTATATAATAGCACACCGCTGGTTCTCCCAGGTAGTATGCATCTATATACGTATTGTTATCTGCCAATACTGTTAGCTTCAAGAATGCTTTCTCCTTTATACTAGGTGATAAAACGGAATAATGTGCTCCCTTATTCCCTGCAACGCACCAATAAAACTACACTCTCCACATGTGCTGTTCTAGGGAACAAATCCGCAGCCCTGGCCTTTTTCACCATATACCCCTGCTGGGCAAAAATCTTTACATCCCGCGCCAAGGTGGCCGAATTGCAGGAAATATACACCACCTTATCCGGCTGCATCCCCACCACTTCGACAATCAGCGCTTCTGTAACCCCTTTTCTGGGGGGATCCAGCAGTACAATATTGGGGCGCAGTCCCTCTTCCGCCAGTCGGGCAGCAGCATCTGCCGCATCTCCTTGAAAAAACCGGGCGTTTTGTATCCCGTTTAGCCTGGCATTGCGCTTTGCATCCTCCACAGCTTGGGGCACCACCTCTACCCCCACCACTTGACCGGCCACATCTGCCATAGAAAGTCCAATGGTTCCTGCCCCACAGTACAGATCCAGTACAGTGTCCTCTTTGCTGGGCTGTGCATACTCTCTGGCTGCCCTATACAAAAGCTCCGCAGCGCTACGGTTTACCTGGTAAAAGGACGCAGGGGAAATCCGCACCCGAATCCCTGCCAGTTCATCCTCAATATACCCCCGACCATGCAGTACAATGGTCTCTTTTCCCAAGATAACGTTGGTGTTCTCCTGGTTAATGTTCACCACCAGCGTCTCCAAATCTGGACAAACCTCCCGCAGCTGGGCCAGCAGTAACTCTTCCCTTGGCAGTTTCCGGGCATTTATCACCACACACACCATAATCTGCCCGGTCTTTTCCCCCAAGCGGATATATAAATGCCGCACAATGCCCCGCTGGGTTTCTTCGTCATAGGGGGCAACCCCACAGCTTTCCATATACCTTACCAGTGCCTTGGCAATCTCCCCAAATACAGCAGGCTGCAGCAGGCAGTCCTCCACCGGCACCACCGCATGGGAACGCCGGGAGAAAAAACCCACCTGCACCTTACCGTCCACCAATCGTACCGGATACTGAGCCTTGTTGCGGTAACGTTCATAGGAAGGGGAGGCAATTATCGGCTCCAAGGGGATATCCACACCGCCAATCCGCTTAAGGTTATCCCCCACCCAGCCGTTTTTCACAACCAACTCGTGGCTATATTGAACATGTCGTAAGCTGCACCCACCGCACCGGCGATACACCGGGCAGTCGTCCTCACATCGCTTATCTGAAGGTGACGACAACTCGGTCACAATGGCATAGGCTCTATTTTTCAGCACCTTTACCACCTTGGCGGTAAGCTTATCCCCCACAGCTGTCATGGGGATAAACACAGCCATGTTGTTGTGGCGGGCTATCCCTTCCCCTTCGTGGGACATAGCTACAATTTCCACCGAAATCAGTTGGTTTTTTTCCAGCATTGGTTGCCGCTCTCCTTGCAATTTAATGCAAGAAGTATACCACAGTGCCACCAAAAATACCAGCATCCCCCCAAATCTCCACATCAATAAAAAGCAGCACACAATAATGCCATAGGTATATCATGGACGAGCAAAGCTCGCCCCTACATATAGCAGAGCGGATGGGCAATGTTCGGCGGACGGCGGGTGGTTGGGATAGAGCATCTCTGTATACCTCCGCCGAAATGCAGGGGCCCCAAAAGCCAACCCCAAACAGGAACCCACACTACCCCCACCCCGTAATCGCCACAGCGGCATAGCCGGGAGGGCTAGTTTTCTTTTGCCTTCTTTTCTTTTCCGCCAATAAAAGAAAAGAAGGTCGGCGGACGGTAGGGCTTAAGAAAAGAGTATCCCTGTACACCTCCGCCGAAACAGCAGAAGCCCAAGCGGAAGATTTTTAAGAAACGAAGGGTTTCTTAAACCACTTTTTGGTTACTTTTGTGTGGTGACAAAAGTAACTGCCCGCCCCGGCATGAGGGGCAAGGTGGCGCCCCGCTTGGGGG
>CAYNCW010000219.1:0-5381 GCA_964395635.1 uncultured Oscillospiraceae bacterium | reverse complement strand
AACTTTTCATCGTGGCTTGTCAACAAAGAACGTCAAGACAGCTTTGAACTTGCAGAAAACGAAAAGCTTAAAAAAGAGGTGAAAAGGCTTGAAAAAACCGCCAAAGAAAAGGCAGCTTGGTCGGATAGAGCCGAGAGCCGTAAAATAGGTTTTGACCCTAAACACACTGAGAAGAGCATTGGCAGACGTTCTTATGAGGGCGCAAAATCAAAGAAAATGATGAGTCGGGCAAAGGATATTGAGGGCAGACAGCAGGCGGCAATTGAAGAAAAATCAAAACTGCTAAAAAATCTCGAAAGCGCCGATGCACTCAAAATCGAAAGTCTTACCTACCACACCGGCCGTCTTGTATCGCTTTCCGGCATTTCAATTTTCTATGATAAGAAATGTGCTTGCCGTGATCTCAGCTTTGCGATTGAGCAAGGTGATCGTATTGCACTTTGCGGCAAAAACGGTAGCGGTAAGTCAAGCGTCATCAAACTAATTTTTGGTGAGGATATTTGCTATACAGGCGCTTTTTCAAAAGGGAGCCAAGTTGTCATTTCCTATGTGTCGCAGGACACCTCGCACCTTTCGGGCAACTTAACAGATTACGCTTTAGAGCATAACATTGACGAAAGCCTTTTTAAAGCTATTTTACGCAAGCTTGATTTTTCAAGAATACAGTTTGAAAAGGATATGCAGGATTTCAGCGGTGGGCAAAAGAAAAAGGTTTTGATTGCAAGAAGTCTTTGTGAAAAAGCACATTTGTATATTTGGGATGAACCGCTCAATTACATTGACGTTATCTCTCGCATGCAGATTGAGCAGCTGATTTTAGAGCACAGACCAACAATGCTTTTTGTTGAGCATGATAGTGCATTTTGCAATAGTATTAGCACGAAAATTGTTCAGCTGTAACGCATATTATGAGCAAA
The DNA here is from genome assembly GCA_964395635.1 of uncultured Oscillospiraceae bacterium. GTDB lineage: Bacteria > Bacillota > Clostridia > Oscillospirales > Ruminococcaceae > WRAV01. The sequence goes on along the minus strand of CAYNCW010000219.1, from coordinate 4,464 downwards.
ACCTTATTAAGAAACAGCAAAGAAGCGGACACTTACAGCAAGTATCCGCTTCTCTAATGTGAGTTGGTACATCAAACATGCAATGGGTGGGTGGTCACTCAGGCTGTCTAAGAGTTAAGTAGTATAAGCATTTTCAACAACGCGCTGGGCCTTTAGGCCATCCTCAAAACTTGCCAGTACGTCAGATTGCTTATTGTTGTATACACTTGCGGCAAACTCCACTAATGAAGCGGTATGTGCCGATTGGAAGAATCCCAAATATGCCCGTTGTACCGGATAATGCAGCCTATTTAAAAGTGCATCATCAGCATAGAAGTGGGTGGTTTGGTTATTTTCTACGGTAAAGCATTCAATAGAATAGGGCTGCTTCATATGCGCCATCAGACTGCCCTTTTCTCCAAATATCTCGAAACAGTCTCGGTTGTTTGTTTCAGCTGAAATACGAGATACCTCTATGCTACCATTGATACCGTTTTCGGTGCGAACCTTGCAAAAAGCATATTCATCAACCATGCTGCGTTGTTTAAAATGGATATTTGTTTCGGCAGAAATATCCACTATATCACCAACGATGAAGTGAACAAGATCTATAAGATGAATCCCCAGATCCAAAAGGGCACCGCCTCCGGAATCGGCTCCTGTTCGCCAGCCAGCCTTGGAAAGGTTTAGGTAACTGCTGTGAAACATAGATGCTCTAAAGCTTATAATTTTGCCAATACTGCCGCTGGCGAGATGCTGTTTTAGCAAATGTACCGCAGGCAGCATTCTATACATAAATGCGCAGCCATTTATTAGAGAATGCTGTTGTGCCAAGGAATACATTTGTGTTACGGTTTGCAGATCGCATGCCAGTGGTTTCTCGCAATAAATCGCTAGATTATTTTCTGCAGCAGCCTGCACATATTCCAGATGAGCGTTGTTGGGTGTACAAATATCAATAAAATCCAACTGCTCTTTAAAATCCTCAAACCTTGTGTAGGCTGGTACATCAGTTAATCGCGTATCGGTTTGCTTGCGCACCAGAACACCATGTGGCTTTATTGTAAAGGGCAGATTTAAACGCAGGTTGGCATCATACGATGCAAGAAGATGATTTTTGGCAATGCTGCCAAATCCGATAACGCCAAATTTTATTGTAGTATTCATAATCTCCTCTTTATTGATTTGTATTGTTGACAATTGATTTTAATTATTGTATCATTTTGAATATACTTTGTCAATTGGCTAGGAGGGGACATATGGATAGTATAAAAGAAGCGTTAAACAAGCTTGTGAAGCAACAACAAGGCTTGGTTTTTACAGAGTTTAATAGTGCAATGGCGTGGGAATTGGGCAGTCTAATGGTGGAAAAAGCACGAAATGAAAATAAGCAGATTGCCATTAACATTTCTGTTAACCGCAGACGTCTGTTCTACCATGCCTTTGATCAGTGTTCCCCTGACAATGAAAAATGGATTCAGCGCAAAGAGAATACCACATATCACTTTTATAACAGCTCGTTATATATGGCACAGTATATGCAACTGCGTCAGGATACCATTTTTAATCGATATGGAATGAACCCCGAAGCCTTTGCCCAGGCTGGTGGTTCATTCCCAATTACCATTAAAGGCGTTGGCGTGGTTGGTGCTGTAACCATTTCTGGGTTGAGCCAGCAAGAGGACCACGACTTTGTGGTAGAAAGTATTTCGAGTTTTTTGAGGTAGTTGCATGTTTGTAGAAGAACGACACGATATTATACTAAATCTCCTTCAAAAACAGGGGAAGCTGCTTGTTAAAGAGCTTAGCGAACGGTTTAATGTAACCGAGGATTGTATCCGAAAAGATCTTGCCTCGCTGGAAAAACGGGAGCTTTTAAAGCGAACCTATGGTGGTGCGGTACCGTTGCGGGCAAATTCCCATATGTTCTCTGTACAAAACCGAAAGAGTTTGGAGATTCCGGCAAAAGAAATCATAGCCAATAAAGCCATTCATTTAATTGGTGAAGGCGAAACCATCTACTTGGATATATCCACCTGCAACGTTGAGATTGCAAAACTGCTGCTTAAGAGCGAGAAATCCTTTACAATTGTTACAAATATGCTGGAAATCGTACAACTTTTTGCAGCAGCAGGGGATCATAGGCTTATTTCAGTTGGCGGAGTGTACAATACCACCTACGATGGATTTATTGGATCCATGAGTATAGACATTATTAAGAGGTTTAAGTTCGACAAGGCGTTTATCGGTGTGGTGGGGATTGATGTGGACGAAAACAGCGTGTATACCTATGCAGTAGAAGATGGGCTGACGAAGGAAGCAGTTATCAAAGTGAGCAGACAGGTCTATTTGGTAGCCCAATCCTCTAAATTCAGTATGGATGGCAATTATCGCTTTGGTAAATTGGGCGAGTTTACAGGTATCATTACAGACAATATGGGGGTAAATTTACCAGACCAATTGGATATACAAATTCTATAGTGGTAGTAGGTGGACAAGATAGTGCTATATATACAGCTGTGGGTATAAAATATGTTATTTTTATAACATATTCTGTGTATCGGCATAAAAAATACGATGAAAAGCAAGATGGAGTAGCATGTCCATCTTGTTTTTTTGCAGTTATGCAACTGCAAAAAAAGTATTAACTGCCACTTGATGGACAGGGTATATCAATTTATAATAAAGGAAAACAATAAATAACAATAGAAAGCCGGTTTTGTTATGATGTCTGATACAGCAAAACAGATTATATCGGTTATTTTATGTAACGACAGAGTAACATTAACGTCCAAACGCATTTCCCAGCTGGTAGGCGTATCCCAACGCAGTGTGAACACCTACATAAAAGAGGTAGAAGCCTTTTGCCGCGAGCAAAACATCAGCTTTAGTAACAAACGGGGAATAGGCATCACAATCAATTTTGGCGGGAGAGCAGAGGATATCAAGTCCATTTTGCAGATAAGTGATACCATCCACTATACCGCTGAAAACAGGGTATCTTACATTGTGGGGGTTTTGCTCAACAACTGGACAACATACACCCTATCGCTGTTCGCTGATGATTTAATGGTTTCCAAAAGTAAAGTTAAAAAGGATCTGGCTCAAGCGGCTCTGTTGTTACAACAATATGATCTGATTATTGAACAAGTATCCGGCAAGGGCATCTCTATTGTGGGCGATGAGGTGGATATACGCAGAGCGCTGGTAGAGTATAATCGGCGCTACTACAAGCATAAATCGCAAAAGCCTATTTTAAAGGATGCCGACTATCGTTTAACCCAAGAAACCATTGAACGAATGGTTTCTATCTACAAACAAAACACCATTAAACATGGAATTGCACTTGCCCATTATGCCGAGATGGAATTGGGTGTTCATTTTATAGATATCTGCTTTGAAATGTTTGTGGAATATAGTATTGTGGCACTACAGCGTTTAAATGGCAGATGCATTGCTGCCGCAAAAAATATCCAATTTGATGAGCCTATCATACATGCCGCAAAGTCGGTGGTAGGGTATATCCATGCAAAACTTGTGGTAGGGGAACCGGCGGAAAAGTTAGATCTGGACGGAGAGGTAGAATATATAGCCTTGCTGCTAAGTTGCTGTGAGTATCAGGAGAAAAAGCTCCTACAGGAATCCCCTGAGGTTCTTACAATATCTCAAAAAATACTAACCTATACATCCGAGGTTCTGCATTTTGACTTTGACGATCAATATTTCCTAAAGCGCGAACTCATAGATTTTTTGGTACCATCTATTAAAAGAACAGAATATGGTATCGAACTCCACTCGTCCTATGTGGAGTATGTGAAAAAAACCTATCCGGGAATTTTCAATATCTGCTATGCGGCGGTTAGCGTATACGATATTGTAACCAACCACTCAGTCTCAGAGAATGAAATAGCATTGTTGGCACTGGTTATTAGCAGGGCTGTCAGCAGTATTGGGGAAGAGGTAAAGGCAGTTCTGGTTTCGGCAGCAGGTGTGGGGGTAAACAATTACATACTAAATAAATTAAAAAACCTTCTTCCGCATATCAATGTTGTCCGTGTTCTTAGCTATTACCAAAAGGACGAGATTGAGGATATAAAGCCGAAAATGGTTTTGTCTACCCTGCGTAAACTACCAATAAGTGGCGTGCATAGCGTGGTGGAGATCACACCTACAGTTAATGGTGCCGATATAAAACGTATCAAGAAAACATACGAACAAATCGTATCGGGGCTTCACAACAACAATGATTGTACGGTTGATACCTCTATTATGGATCTGTTGTTTCAAGAGTTTATCTTTTTGGACTCCAACATATCTCATAAGGATAAGCTTATTGAATGGCTATCGGACGAGATGTATACCGCAGGCTATGTGAAGAAAGGATTTAAAGACAGTGTGCTGGCCAGGGAGCAGCTCAGCGTAACTGCTATTGGAAAAGGCGTGGCAATCCCCCACTGTGTGGTGGGTATGGTAAAAAAACCTATT
>CAYNCW010000218.1:0-5434 GCA_964395635.1 uncultured Oscillospiraceae bacterium | reverse complement strand
CCTGAGATACGCCGCATGTTCAAATTCCAGCAGCTTGGCGGCATTCTTCATTTCTAGGGTCAACTGCTTTATCATATCGGATTTTTCTCTGGGACTCATCTGTTTTAAGCGCTTGCCTTTTTGTTCAGCAGCATCCTTGGTGGAAATCTCCAAAATCTCACGGACCTGTTTGGTGATGGTTTTGGGTACAATACCGTGCTGCACATTGTAGGCTTGCTGGATTTCTCTGCGGCGATAGGTTTCGGTAATAGCCCGCTCCATAGAAGGGGTTACATGATCTGCATACATGATAACCTTACCCTGGGCATTTCTTGCTGCACGGCCTATGGTCTGAATCAATGCGGTTTCTCCCCGCAAAAATCCTTCTTTGTCTGCATCAAAGATAGCCACCAGGGAGACCTCGGGTATATCTAAGCCTTCCCGCAATAGGTTAATTCCCACCAAAACATCATACTCACCCATCCGCAGATCACGGATAATCTCCATCCGTTCGATGGTATCTATATCGTGGTGCATATACCGGATACGAATGCCAAGGCCCTCCAGAAAGGCGGTTAGATCCTCCGCCATTTTTTTGGTTAGGGTGGTGATGAGCACCCGCTCCCCTTTTTCGGTGCGGATATTGATTTCGCTGACTACATCGTCAATCTGTCCCTCCACAGGGCGCACCTCAATTTCCGGATCTACCAGACCAGTGGGGCGAATAATCTGCTCCACAACCTGTCCCACATGCTCCCGCTCAAAGGGGCCGGGAGTAGCCGAAACATATACCACCTGGTTGATTTTATCGTAGAACTCCTCGAAGTTCATGGGGCGGTTGTCAAAGGCAGAAGGAAGTCGGAAACCCAAATCCACCAGCGTTTGTTTTCTTGCCCGGGCTCCACCGTACATCCCCCGCCCCTGGGGCAATGTGACGTGGGATTCATCAATAAAGAATAGAAAATCTTCTGGGAAGTAATCAAACAATGTAAACGGCTTGCTGCCTGGGGGACGCCCAGACAAAACCCGTGAGTAATTTTCGATACCGGAGCAGAAGCCAATTTCCTGGAGCATTTCCATGTCATAGTTGGTGCGTTCGGCAATGCGCTGAGCTTCTATGAGTTTGCCCTGTTCTTTAAAGAGCTGCACCCGCTCTTCCATCTCCTGGCGAAGTTCGCTGATACCTTCCAGAATTTTGTCCTGAGGCACAATATAGTGGGAGGCAGGATAAATGGCTGCATGGTTCACCACATGTTTGGTTGCGCCGGTTAGCGTGTTTATTTCACTAATACGGTCAATCTCATCCCCAAAAAACTCTACCCGAACGGCGGTATCCCCGGAATAGGCGGGAAACACCTCCACAATATCTCCCCGCACGCGAAATTTGTTGCGTACAAAGTTGATGTCATTGCGCTCGTATTGTATATCCACAAGCTTTCGGATAAGTGCATCCCGAGACAGCTCCTTGCCGGTGCGCAGAGAAATCACCATATTGCGGTAGTCGATGGGGTCTCCCAACGAATAGATGCAGGAAACGCTGGATACTATGATGACATCCCGCCGTTCAGACAATGCGGATGTGGCCGAGTGGCGCAGCTTTTCAATCTCGTCGTTTATGCTGGAATCTTTGGCAATATAGGTGTCGGTGCCGGGAATATAGGCTTCCGGTTGGTAGTAATCGTAGTAAGATACAAAATATTCCACAGCATTTTCTGGAAAAAACTCTTTGAACTCAGAGCAAAGCTGGGCAGCCAGGGTTTTGTTGTGTGCCAATATTAAAGTTGGGCGGTTCACCTGGGCAATTACATTGGCCATAGTGAATGTTTTACCCGAACCGGTTACACCCAGCAAAGCCTGTTCCCGCACCCCTGTGTTGAGTCCAGCAACAAGTTTTTCTATTGCTTTTGGTTGATCTCCGGTGGGTTTGTATTCCGAAACCAGCTTAAACGTTTCCATCTAGTATCCTTTCCCTACACCAGGTTGGCTTACCACATCCTTGTGGTACTGTATATGGTCAATACCGGATTATTTTATCATATTTAACACCAATACACAACGTTATGCACCATATTGCTGCTGAGGAGCAATTTATACAAGACACCGAATAAATTTGACAGGACATGAATCACCAAAAAGCGTAGATGAGCAAATACGCTGCAAGAGTTGCTGGGGTTAGTTGTGATAAAACATCAAAAAGCCCCGCGCCAATGGCACGGGGCAAATATATGACTGTTATTGCTTGCTTTGTATATACTTATCAATAGATTCTGCTGCGGTTTTTCCTGCACCCATTGCTAGGATAACAGTAGCAGCACCTGTAACCGCATCTCCGCCAGAGAACACACCTTCCCGACTGGTGGCCATGGTATCATCTGCCACCAAGCAGCCCCATTTGTTGGTATCCAAGCCTTCTGTAGTTTTGGAAATTAGGGGGTTAGGGGATGTGCCGATGGACATGATGACCGCATCTACCTCCAGCTCAAAGTTGGAGCCTTCTTTGACAACTGGTCTGCAGCGTCCGGAATCATCCGGTTCACCCAGCTCCATCTCTACGCATTCCAAAGCCCGCACCGACAGGTTGTCGTCTCCCAAAATGCCTACGGGATTGGTCAGCAGTTGGAATTCAATCCCTTCCTCCTGGGCATGATGCACCTCTTCCAAACGGGCAGGCAGCTCGTTCATAGATCGGCGGTATACGATATACACCTTATCGGCGCCCAAACGCATGGCACTTCTAGCAGCGTCCATGGCAACGTTTCCACCACCGATGACTGCTACCTTTTTGTGGCGGCGCAAGGGGGTATCGTAGGTTTCGTCATATGCACGCATCAGGTTAATACGTGTGAGGTACTCATTGGCGGAATACACTCCCAGCAAGGCTTCACCCGGTATATTCATAAATGTGGGCAGGCCTGCACCGGAGCCGATAAATACCGCTTCATAGCCCATCTCTTCAAACAACTCGTCTATGGAAAGCACCTTTCCAATAACCATGTTTGTTTGGATCTCAACTCCCATTTTGCGCAGGGCTTCTACCTCTTTGGCTACAATAGCTTTGGGAAGACGAAATTCAGGGATTCCGTATACCAAAACGCCACCAGAGGTGTGAAATGCTTCAAATATGGTAACCTGGTATCCACGCATTGCCAGATCCCCAGCACAGGAAAGTCCCGCGGGGCCAGCACCTATCACTGCTACCTTGTGGCCATTGCTTTTAGGTGGTGCAATCTTATCTTCTACGTTTTGTAAGTGGTAATCCGCTGCAAAACGTTCCAGACGGCCGATTCCCACAGGCTCCCCCTTTTTGCCCCGAACACAAAGCTGTTCGCACTGGGTTTCTTGGGGACATACCCGCCCACAGATAGCGGGCAGTGCATTGGTGGATTTTAAAACCTTATAGGCTTCTTCAAATTCACCGGCAGCAATTTTGGTGATAAACCCAGGAATCTGCACATTAACCGGACAACCGGAAACACATGGTTGGGTTTTGCAGTTTAAACAGCGAGCTGCTTCCTCCATAGCCATTTCGGGGGTATAGCCAAGAGTAACTTCCTGGAAGTTGCGATTGCGGACATTGGCTTGCTGCTCCGGCATTTTGATTTTTTCTAAGCTCATGTTAGGCATTGGCGGCACCTCCCAGCATCCGGCATTCATGATTGGCTTCCTGCTGCTTATAAATGGAGTTGCGCACTATGAGCTCGTCAAAATCTACCTGGTGGCCATCGAAATCGGGGCCGTCTACACAGGCAAACTTCATCTTGCCACCCACGGTAACACGGCAACCGCCACACATCCCTGTGCCATCAATCATAATGGGGTTGAGACTTACTATAGTTTTAACGCCAAAGGGTTCCGTTACCTTGCAGACAAATTTCATCATGATAACCGGGCCAATGGCAATAACAATATCATATTCATTGCCCGCTTCAATCAATGACTTAAGCTTATCGGTTACAAATCCCTTTTCGCCATAGCTACCATCATCGGTGGTTATGTACAGGTTGTCCGAACAAGCGTGCATTTCCTCTTCCAGAATAACAATATCCTTGCTGCGGAATCCGGCAATAATATCCACCTTAGCACCCATTGCATGCAAAGCCTTGGCCTGAGGATATGCAATTGCACAGCCAACACCACCGCCCACAATACAGGCACGTTTGATTCCATCTAGGTGGCTGGCAACACCCAGCGGCCCTACAAAGTCATAAATACAGTCCCCTACGTCTAGGGTTGCCAACATTTTGGTGGAGGTTCCAATATGCTGAAAGATGATGGTTACCGTACCTTTTTCTCTGTCGTAGTCCGCTATGGTCAGCGGTATCCGCTCTCCCAACTCATCTATACGAAAGATGATGAACTGTCCAGGTTGTGCTTTTTTTGCGATAAGCGGTGCTTTAATTTCCATCAGCGTTACACTGTCGTTTAGAGAACGCTTTGCCACTATCTCAAACATGTTAACCAACTCCCTTTCACTGGGCATATTGCCTATATATTAGTAACAGCCCTTTATTCCAGGCTGCTTTCGGGCTGCTGTTCTGATGTATCCTGTTGCTGGTTGCGCTGATTGCGGGTTACATACAGATATTCTTCTAAACAATAGCCGTTTTCACGGATGATTGAAGCATTCTCCTCGCCCACATAGCGATAATGCCACGGTTCGTATATAATTTTGGTAATCTCTTGTTTATCCTGGGGGTAACGCAAAACAAACCCATATTTATGGGCATTTTCGCTTAACCATCCAAATGCCGGTGTTTGGGCAAATCCATCGTCTAAAACCTGGTATTCTGGGGTAACAATGTCCACCGCCAAACCGGTGTGGTGCTCGCTTGTTCCAGGAAGTGCTATCATAGAGGCGGTTACCTGAATGGCTTCTTGTTCAGTTTTGCCGCTTTGCATCTCTTCCTGCACCTTGTTGTCAAACAAGGTTTGTTGGTAATCAACCGGCCTATATGCGGAGCAAAGAATTAAGTTAATGCCGTCTGCCTTTGCCTGGGCAAACATTTTGCGCAGTTTTTCTGCTATACGGGCATCTACTTTATAAGATTCTGTAATGGTTTCTAACTGTGGCTCCTTAAAGTCCTCCGGTAAAGGATTTGCCGCAGATACCAGCAGCAAATTCCACCGGGCTACCACCGGTTCAGGCTCCTGCTGGGGTTCTGATTCCGGCTGGGAAATTGCTTCCGGTAGGGATTCTGTAGATACATCACTTTCTACCTCGCCTTGAGACTCTTCCGGTTCTGGTGTTTTGGGGGAAAACAAATTGCTCTTACCCATAAGCCAGCCGCCGGTGCCAACCAAAGCCAATACCAAAAGCAACAATACAGTGCGCCGAGCACGGTATTTCGCTTCCATACGTTTTCTTCTAGCCATAAAAAATAAAACCTCGTAGGTTTACTATAGGGTTATGTATGATTATCTATTTAATCACAAATTCGTATGAATGTCAACAAAA
>CAYNCW010000217.1:0-5448 GCA_964395635.1 uncultured Oscillospiraceae bacterium | reverse complement strand
GGTGGTCGTCAGGTGGGTGAGCGCTTCTCTTATCTCACCAACAAGCTGAATTTGCACACAGACGACAAGGGGTATGTGGTGGAGGATAAGCACTTTTTGGCCCCAGTGCTTACCAGCCGCAAAGGTGTATTCCACATCACCAGAGATCTGGCTGCAGAACGTTTGGAGGATGGCCTTGCGTACATACTCTCCAGCATTTCCGCCAAGGATACCTGTGATCAAGCCACCTATGGTACAGCTGTGGTGGATGGCGAAAAATGCGTTCTCTGTTATACCTGCTACCGGGCATGTCCCCATGGGGCTATGGAGCCGGATACACAGGCTAGGGCAATGCAAAACCTGGAAAACGCCTGTGCCGGTTGCGGTATTTGCGCCAGTGTTTGCCCGGGCAATGCTATTACACTCAGCAAGGAGTCGCAGCATGTAAGTGTGGCACCTAAGTCCAACAAAACCCTGGTGCTCTGCTGCGAAAATTCTGCAGAGCTTGCCATGGCGAAAGCCCTGCCTGCACTGGGTGAGCTAGCAGCCGTTGTGGATCTGCAGCCTATGCCCTGCGGTGGCAGAATCGGCTTAGAGCAGCTATCCAATGCTTTGCGCACCTATGGCAAGGTGATGGTGGCAGTTTGTATGGACGATGCCTGCAAGCACTTTGATGGCAACAAACGAGCTTGCCGACAGACCCAGCGGCTGATGAAAATGCTGAAGGAGTCGGGAGTTGCGGCAGACACGGTAGGATACACCCAGGTTTCCCACGCTATGCCCATGGTACTCAGAGATGCCCTTGCCGGGTTTATTAGGGGGGAAGAGGTATGATTATAGCCGAACAGAAAAGCATGGAGGAAATCCTGCGGTATGTGGAAAACTACGATAACATCGTAGTTGCCGGCTGCGGTACATGTGTAACCGTCTGTATGGCGGGCGGTGAAAAAGAAGCGGTGAAGGTAGCGGATATGATTCGTCTGGCCGCTGCTTCCAAGGACAAAAAGGTAACTGTAACAGTTTCTAACCCCATTCGGCAATGTGATATGGAATTTTTAGACGGATGCGAAAAAGAGCTGGAATCCGCAAGCTGCATTCTTTCTTTGGCTTGTGGCGCAGGTGTACAGTTTATGGCAGAAAAGTTCCCTGAAAAGGTTGTTGTTCCGGGAATCAATACCAAGTTTATCGGTGTAAACAGAGATTTGGGCTACTGGACCGAGATGTGCCAAGGCTGCGGAAACTGTCTGCTGGAAAAAACCGGCGGTGTATGCCCGGTGGCACGTTGCTCCAAAAGCCACTTTAACGGTCCTTGTGGCGGTTCCTCAACCGGTAAATGCGAAATCAACAGCGAGACAGATTGTGCCTGGCAACTTATTTACGACAGACTAAAACGCCTGGGGCAACTCGACCGGCTTCTCGAAATCAATGAGGTCAGGGATTGGTCCACCAGCAGAGATGGCGGTCCACGGTCGTTAAAACGAGAAGATATGATTGTGTAAGGAGGTGGCAACTATGACTAGTGAAAAAAGCAACCTGCAAAAGGTATTGGAAGCGGGTCTGTTCTCTGTTTCGGCAGAAATTGGCCCTCCTATGAGCGCCAACGCAGAATTTGTGCGGGAGCGTGCAAAGGAACTTGCTGGGCTGGTAGATGCAGCCAACGTAACCGATAACCAAACCGCCATTGTCAGAATGTCCAGCATAGCGGCCGCCCGTCTTGCTTTGGATGAGGGCGTAGAGCCCATCGTTCAGATGACCTGCCGTGACCGTAACCGCATCGCTATTCAAAGCGATTTACTGGGGGCTTATGCCCTTGGTCTGCGCAATGTTCTCATACTTTCCGGTGACCATCAAAGCTTTGGCAACCATCCCCAGGCCAAGAATGTATTTGATGTGGATTCGGTGCAACTGCTGGCAGGGCTTAAACACCAGAGGGAAAACAAAGTGTTTATGAGCGGCGCAAAGACCAAGGTGCCGGTAGACTTCTTCCTGGGCACTACAGCCAATCCTTTTGCGGATCCGGAAGAGCTTCAGATTATCCGCTTGCAAAAGAAAATCAACGCAGGTGCCAGATATGTGCAGACACAGGCCATCTACAATGTAGACCGATTTGCCAGCTGGATGGAAAAGGTTCGGGCAAAAGGACTGCACGAAAAAGCTTATATTTTGGCAGGTATCGTGGTCAACCGCACTGTAAAGTCCATCGAGATGACCAGTATCGTTCCCGGTATGGATATACCCGAGGCGCTGATTCAGCGGATGCGGGATGCCGAGAACAAGGAACAAGAAGGCGTAGCAATCGCTCTGGATCTCATTCGCCAACTCAAGGAAATTGAGGGGGTCAGCGGTATACATATTATGGCAATCGGATGGGAAGCCATTGTGCCTACGATTCTGGAACAAGCGGGCTTCCTGCCCAGACCAAAATTGTAATAAAGATTTGGAGGAGCGTTTTATGGCCGAGGCAAAAGTGCTGGATCAGAACTTTAAAAACCTAGTGGCTTCACATCCAGGCGGTGAAAGGGTGCTGAACTGCTTCTTGTGTGGAACATGCACCGCCGGCTGCCCTATCAGCGAGATCACTGAGGACTATAACCCCAGAAAGATGATGCGCAAGATACTCCTTGGCATGAAGGACGATGTGCTGTCTTCTGGTGAGATTTGGAAATGTTACCAGTGCCATACCTGTGTTGCCCATTGTCCCCAGGATGTACGGTTTGCGGACATTGTGCGTGCTCTGCGGGAAATTGCCGTGGAGGAAGGCATTTGCGACGGGCAGTTTGCCGAAAAGGTGGAACAGCTTGATCTTGAGTCGAGGAAGCAGCGGTTGGAAAAGGTAAGCAGTCTGCTTTCCAAATGATAACGGTTTGGAGGATTTGCAATGAAAAAACCTGTAATGGTTGTTGGCGGCGGTATCGCCGGAATTCAGGCGTCCACAGACCTTGCCGATATGGGGATACCGGTATTCCTTGTGGAAAAATCGCCGAGTATTGGCGGAAGAATGGCGCAGCTGGATAAAACCTTTCCCACAAATGACTGCTCTGCCTGTATTCTTGCGCCTAAGGTAACCTCATGCTTTAACCATCCGCTTGTAAAAACACTCACCCTCAGCGATATTGTGGACATTAAGGGCGAAGCCCCCAATCTTACTGCGGTGGTAAAGCGCAATCCCCGCTATGTAAACGAAGAACTGTGCAAAGGCTGCGATGACTGCGTAAAGGTCTGTCCTGTTCAGGTAAAAAGTGAGTTTGATATGGGTGTGGGCAGCCGCACCGCAGTTTACAAACCCTATGCACAGGCAGTTCCTAACAAGGTGGCAATTGATAAGAGAGGCACATCCCCCTGCAAATACAACTGCCCCGCCAAGTTGGATGCCCACGGTTATGTCACCCTTACAGGGGAAGGCCGGTATGAGGAAGCGCTGAAGGTGGTCAGGCGCACCACCCCCTTTGCTGGTGTTTTGGGCAGAGTATGTCTGCATCCCTGTGAAGAAAACTGTACCAGACAGTATGTGGAACAACCTATCTCCATAGCTTCTCTCAAACGGTTTATCGCCGACTATGAGCTGCAACAGGGCATTAAACCTGCAGTGAAATTGGCAGAGGATGTTGTAGGCAAAGAGGATAAAATCGCCATCATAGGGTCCGGCCCTGCCGGTATCAACTGCGCCTACCAGCTGGCTCTCAAAGGCTACAAGCCTACCGTGTTTGAGGCATTGCCGGTTGCTGGCGGTATGCTGAAGGTGGGTATCCCGGATTACCGCCTGGACAAAGAGATCTTAAAGGGCGAAATTGCGATAGTGGAGCAGATGGGCGTAGAGATTAAGCTCAATGCTAAGCTTGGACGTGACTTTACAGTTGCTCAGCTTAAAGAGCAGGGCTACAAAGCCATTTTCCTTGCAGTTGGCGCCCACAAAGATATGAAAATCGGCGTTCCTGGAGAAGACAACAAGAATGTTATCTCCAGTGTAGATTTCTTGCGGGAGCTCAACCTGGGCAATAAGCCGGAGATTGGCAAAAAGGTCATCGTTATCGGTGGTGGTAACGTTGCGATGGATGCCGCTCGTTCCGCACTGCGGCTTGGCTGTGATGTAACCATTGTCTATCGCCGCACCAAAGCCGAGATGCCTGCCAATGAGTGGGAAATCCACCACGCTGTGGAAGAAGGCGTAAAGATTAAGGAACTTGCCACCCAGGTAGAGGTTGTGTCCGAAGGCGGACGGGTTACCGGGCTGAAGTGTCTGCAAAACCGCTTAGGTAAACGGGATGCCAGCGGCAGACGTTCCCCTGTGGCAATTGAAGGTTCTGAGTTTATTGTGGAAGCAGACACCATTATTGTGGCTATCGGCCAGAAGGTTGACGCTGCACCTATGATGGAAGGTGGTATTAACAATTTTAACAGATGGGGCACCTTGGATATCGATGAAAAGAACATGTCTATCGGTATGGACGGCGTGTTTGCCGGCGGCGATGCTACCAGAGGCCCTGCAACCATGGTGGAAGCTGTAGCCGACGGTAACCGTGCAGCCATTGCCATCATGAACTACATTGAAGGTACAAATACCCCAATCGAGCCCTTTGTGCTGCCGGAAACACCAGTGGATATGGTAGAAACCCGCAGTCATAAGGTTATGGATAGAGCCTCTATGCCGATGATTTCCTTAGAGAAGCGGACCAGCACCTTTGACGAGGTGGAAACCGGTTACACTGAAGAAATCGCCCGTGCAGAAGCAAACCGCTGTGTAGACTGCTCCATCTGCTGCGAATGTAAGCTATGTGAAGAAGCCTGCCAGTCCGGCGCTATCTGCCACAATCAGCGGGAAGAAACCTACGAGATTCCGGTAAGCGCAGTGGTGCTGGCCCCGGGATACGATACCTCGGAAAACATTCCCCCCGAGCTTGGTTATACCAGATTCACCGATGTGGTTACCAGCTTGGAATACGAGCGTATCCTTTCTGCATCCGGTCCCTTCCAGGGGCACGTTCAACGCCCCTCCGACGGCAAAGCCCCTGAGCGTATAGCCTTTATCCAATGCGTCGGCTCCAGAGACAAACAATGCGGTGCAGAGTATTGTTCCGCTGTCTGCTGTATGTACGCTGTAAAAGAAGCTCAGATTACCAAGGAGCATCTGCCCACCGTAAAAGACATCGACATCTTCTACATGGATATGCGTGCTTATGGTAAGGAATTTGATAAGTATGTGGACTCTGCCAAGAACAAATATAAAATCAACTTTGTTCGCAGCAGGGTAGGGGAAGTAGAACGAGACGAAGCCACCGGCGACCTGATTCTCAAGCACTGTGATGAATCCGGCAATGTGCAGGAAGCCCGTTACGACATGATCGTTCTGTCGGTGGGTATCCAGCCCATTAAGGAAAACATTGAGTTCTACGAGAAAATTGGGGTGAAAACCGACCAGTACGGCTTTATCTGGACCGACGACTTTAGCTCCCCCGAAACCTCCAGAGCTGG
>CAYNCW010000216.1:0-5466 GCA_964395635.1 uncultured Oscillospiraceae bacterium | reverse complement strand
TATAAAAAATCCTTCCCAGCTACAGCCGGGAAGGATTTGAAAATAGGGAAGTATACAGATACTTACCAAACTTCCAGAAACAATAACCGAAGTTATTTCATGGAGTTTTCGTAAGCCTGGATCATCTTCTTAACCATTTGTCCGCCAACGGAACCAGCCTGCTTAGAGGTCAGGTCGCCGTTGTAACCTTGCTTCAGGTTAACGCCAACATCATTGGCAGCTTCCATCTTGAATCTATTCAGTGCTTCTTTAGCATCAGGTACGAGAGCTTTGTTAGCCATAATTTTTACACTCCTTAAGATTATATAAAAAGTTTGATTTATTTGCGTTTGCAATACTAGTATAATCTTTTAAAAAGCTTATATTACTGGTAATATCTGATTTCCTTGGGATTTGTTGTTTTTTGAGGAAATATTGCTGTTTGTACTAATCTTGGTGGCAGCGCAATATAGTGTAGTACCTGCTTGTTTTGCTGCCTTTTCTGTTTTGGTGAAACTGTTAGACAAGATGTGGATATAAAGGTTTAAAGCACACAGATTGTAAGGGAGCGGTCCCATTTTATGAGGGACCGCCTCTCCTTGTTTTGCAGCTTTAAAAACAAATTCCCGAAAGCTTTTCGATATGACCGCTGATGATAAACACTGCCGCAACCGCCATAAGGGTAAAGCTGTCCATCTCGCCACTAAGGCGAACCGGTATCTCTTGGGGTTCGGCCACTGTTGCGTCAAAGCAGGTGACTGCTCGCTGCAGGGTTATCACAGCGCTGTCCATATCAATGCTGGACAGGGTTATGGTATCCTTGTTGGACAGCCCACAGGTAATGGCGGGGAGTTTGGTTTGGGAAACGTACTTCATCAAACTTTTGCTGGTGGAATCCACCACCGCCACAGTTTTGTTGGGGGGGGACGGAAGAAAATCTATGTCCTGTATCTCGCTGAACACAACCACCGCTTTGTCGCAGATGGCGGATGTAAAGGATTCCAGATCACTGATGAGCATGGTGGCATCACCAGGTGGTACCTTTACTGTTTGGTTGTTCACCCACAGCACCGAAAAGTGTTGGGTAAGAATTTCTGCCAAAGTGTGGCAAAGCTGTTTGTCCGCTTGTTTTTCCGCAACAAAAATGGATGTCATGCCCTATACCTCAAATAAAAAAATAGTGTGCTTTTTATCCTTTGTAGTATTTAGATGAATATACCCTGGTTGATGGTTGTGGGCACCACAAGATGCAGCATTTGTATTTTGGGTTCTTTTTAGGTATACTGTAAACAACCCCATATGAGGAGCGTGACCAATGAACAAAAGGTTCTCCTTTACTTTTGTATCTTTTTTTGCTTTTTTGCTGGTATTTTGCCAGCTTTTTATAGTTGATGCTTTTGCTATCTCCCCCAGTGATATTTTGTCCGATGCCGCAGTGCTTATAGATGCAGATACCGGGCAGATTTTGTTTGAAAAAAATGCACAGCAAAGAATGTATCCGGCTTCCACCACCAAAATCATTACCGCTTTGCTGACTGTGGAGCAGAGCCGGCCTTATGAAAAGATTGTGGTAACCGAGTCTGCGATTGCTATTGACGAGCCTGCCAGCTCCAACATCGCTTTGAGGCCGGGAGAGGAAATTACGGTGGAGGATGCGCTGTATGCCCTGATGCTGCCTTCTGCCAACGATGCCGCCAATGTTTTGGCCGAGCATATTGGGGGGAATCAAGAGGTGTTTGCCAAGCTGATGACCCAAAAAGCCCAGTATATCGGGGCGGTGAACACAAATTTTCAGAATGCCCACGGCCTACATGAGCCGGAGCATTACACCACAGCCTATGATATGGCGCTGATTACCCGCTATGCTATGGGCAACGCCGATTTCCGGCAGTATTTTGGAACTTCCAACTACACCATGCCGCCAAACAATCTGCAACCTCAGGAGCGGCCTTTTACCAATTATCAGTCTATGCTGGTGCCCAACACCTATTATTATACCCCGGAGGTTACCGGCGGTAAGGTGGGCTATACCACCGAGGCGGGGCATACCATGAGCACCGCTGCCACAAAAAACGGCAGAAACCTTATTGCTGTGGTGATGCGCTCGGGGTATAAATATGATAAATACAAAGACACCCAAAAGCTTTTGGACTATGGCTTTACTGCCTTTGAACCCTTTACCATTCTGGCAGAGGATTTTTCCAGCGTGGAAATTCCTGCACGGCAAAACGGCGTTGATGTGGGTATGGTCACCTTTACCTACAACAAGGACTATACCCTGCTGCTGCCCAGCCAGATAAATCCAAAAGGGGTGCAAATACAGTACAATGCTCCGGAATTTTATGATTTAGATGCGCCACAACCGGTAACCATCTCCCTGGTGGCAGATGATGAGCCTATGGCCAATATGCCCACCCAGCTGATGCAGCTGCCTATGACCGAGAATCTCTCGCTGGATGTGAGAAACGGTATCTTTGAGGAGGAACCAACCGCAAATCCTCTGAGCTTTGCCCTGCCAAAGGGGTGGTATAAGCCTGTTCTTTGGGTGATTGGGGTTGTGGGGGTTGCGTTTATATTGATGTTGCTCCTTCGGTCATACAATCTGCGCAAGCGGCGCCGCGCCAGACAGGCTAGGCTGGCTGCCCGCACAAGGGCCGCAGCAGGCCGGAGTGAAGGGTATGTATACACCGCCACACGGGGCTCTGCAACAACACGGGGGCCTACTTCCACCGGCAATTCTGGTGCCAGAAGCCAAAGCGCAGAATATCCGCCAAAATCTACAGTGGGTTCCGGGGGGTATAGCCGCACAGGCAGACGATAACACTGCAGGGTATCTCTATATAAAAGGGCAGATACAAAGAGCGGTGCTCCATTGTATCTGCCCTTTTGGCGTGTTGGTATGGGATACCTGCTGGTTTTTCCATAAAAAAGAGGCTGTTTTGCAACAACCTCTTGGGGGCTATTCACTACAGTGCGTTACAGAATGCGCTTTTGGCAACTTCTATTACTTCACCGGTGGTGTCTACTGTGTAAAAGTGTTTGTTTGGAAAATCTTTCCAGAGGGAGTATAGCACCGAACTGTTGCTGCTGGGCATACCGGTTACCACATACTGACAATCGTGTTGACGGATGGTATCTCGCAATGCTTCCAACTTTAATTCGGTAAAAATCAGGCGCATTGTGGCCCTGTTTTGTTTAGATAGGTTAAACAGGTAATCGATAACCTGTGGGTTTAGCTCATATTCAGAATCCAAAACGCCCACCACCACCAGCTCGGATTGCCGTTTATCGGCTATGGTTCGCGCCGCACATATAATTCTGTCGCATTGGTATTGATTTGTAACAAAAGTTACGGTTTTTGTCATGCTTCCATCCTCCTGTTCCAAGAGCCAATCGAACTCCATTCCATACTGTGTACCATAACAGATAGGATTATCGTACTTTTATTGTAAAGGATATTTGTGAACAGAATGTGTTTCCACAAATAACAAATTGGCAAGATTACGCGCAAAGTTTTTCCATAGCTGGATTCTTTACCTAGTATTGGCAATATTAAGATTGAATATGTAAAAATTATGCTTATAATAAAGTATATATACCAATGAACAACTGAATGGAACCGGTATTTGGGAGAGTTGCATGAAGAAAAATGAAAAAACACGGGATATCTGGTACCAGCTGGATAATGCCGCCAATATTTTCCCCGCTATCAGCGATGAACTGAACACCAACGTATTTCGCCTATCCTGCGATTTGAAGGAGCCGGTGGACAAGGATGTTTTGCAGCAGGCGCTTGCTGTGTCCGTCAAATCCTTTCCCTACTTTCAGGTGGTGATGCGCCGGGGATTATTTTGGTTTTACCTGGAGCGCACCACCCTGGAACCCATAGTGCAATATGAGAATCAGCGGCCTTGTAGCCAGATTTTCTTTAAGAACATTAAGGACTTGCTGTTTCGGGTTACCTATTTTGGCCCTAGGATCAACCTGGAGGTGTTTCATGCGGTATCGGATGGCTCCGGGGCGTTTGAACTGCTCCGGGCGCTGGTGTACAACTATCTGCTGATTATCCACCGCCAGAGGCTTCCCCAGCAGCTTTCTGCTTTGGACAAGGAGCCTGCCCCTGCTGCCCAATCGGCAGACAGCTTTCAGCATTACTACACCCGGGCACAAAAAAACAACATGTTTTCCACCAAGGCCTATACCATCAGCGGAACCTTGCTGCCCAAGGGCAACATTAAGGTTATTAACCTATCCCTTTCCACCAAGGAGATTTTGGCGCTGGCAAAGCAAAAAAAAGTTACGGTAACTGCCTATATCGCTGCGCTGATGATCTGTGCCATCTACCAGGAGCTGATGCCCAAGCGGGCTGCCGGACGCACCATAGCGCTGACTGTGCCGGTGGATCTGCGCAGCCACTTTACCTCGGAAACCTCTCGGAATTTTTTTAGTGTGGTGGATGTGGGGTACAACTTTGCCCAGCAAAGCGGTGAATTTGAGGATGTGCTGCAAAGTGTCACCGACCAGTTGCGGGAAAAAATCAACCAAAATGCCTTGGCGGGACGCATTGGGTACACCATGTCGGTACAGAAAAACATCGTGGCCAGGTTTACCCCATTGGTGCTGAAAAATTTGGTGCTGAAGGGGGCCTATCACAAGGTGGAGACCGCAACCACCGGCGCTTTGTCCAATCTGGGCAGAATCACCATGCCGGAGCCTTTTGATGAATATATAGACAGCTTTTCCTGCCTGCTGAACCCCACTTTGATCCACAGGTTTAAAGCCAGTATCTGCTCCTTTGGCGACCGGTTTATTATCAGCTTTACTTCCTGTATTGCCGAAACCAGCGCCCAGAAATATATTGTGCGCCATTTGACCGGGCTGGGCCTGCATGTGGTGGTTACCTGTAATGGAGGGGATGACTATGAAGTACTGTAAACGCTGCAACGCTTCGGTGGACAACCCTTTGCAGCGGTGTCCCCTTTGCTTTGCAACCCTGACCCAAAAGGATGAGCAGCCGGAGCTGCCCAGCTTCCCCTATCTGCAGAGCACTGCGGAAAAATACAATATCGTCAAGCGGATCTTGCTGTTTTTGTCCTTGTCTGTGGGGAGCATCTGTTTGACCATCAATATTCTCACCTTTCAAAAGGTTTGGTGGTCACTGCTGGTGATTGCCAATATTTTGTATATGTGGGTGGCCATTGGAACCGCTGTGCGCAAGCACACCCGAATTGGCTACAACATTATGATTCAGGTGTTGTGTTTAGCGGGTATGCTGTTTGTCATCGATTGGTTTACCGGTTCGGCCTACAAGTGGGCTATGGCCTATGTTCTGCCCATTTTGTTTTTCACCGCCACCTGCTCCATCACAGTGATTGTAATTGTAAAGCGTATGGCTATACGGGACTTTATTCTCTACTTTTTTCTAATAGCGCTGTTGGGGTTTATTCCTTTGGTGCTGGTGTTGGTGGGGGTAGTGGATGTGATGTG
>CAYNCW010000215.1:0-5469 GCA_964395635.1 uncultured Oscillospiraceae bacterium | reverse complement strand
AATCAGACAGAGTATCTATGTCCATTAACAGTTCCCCATTGGGTACTTGAATCCCCTTACAGGCAGCTGGATGCCGTTCTCGAACCCCTCTGCCCCCCCTGTCGCCAACAGCGGCCAACAGCTGGGGGCGAAACTGGGGCGCAAACAGGGTTGGACTGGTGGGTTGTCCACAAAAATCCACCGGGAACACGATGCTTTTTCCATCATCTGCATCTATCAAAAGCTGCAAAATGGTTGTATCCAGCAGGGGCTGATCTCCCGGAAAAAAGAGAAGGCTGTTACCCTTTTCCGCTACCTCCACACCCAAACGCAGACTGGCACTTTGTCCCTGCTCCGGGCTTTGGTTGATTACAACCTGTATCGGGGCGCTAATGTCTTCCAAAATAGCAGGAGTGGTTACCAAAGTACTCTGGTGGAACCCAAAAGAAACCACCAGGTCGATGCAGTGCTGCAGCAATGGCTTACCCCGAAAGGGCAGCAAAAGCTTGTTGCAACCCATACGCCGAGATAAGCCAGAGGCTAAAATAATGGCAGTGGTCTTATACATGGCAAGCCTCCCCAGTAGAATTGATTCCCAGTTTATCGATCCAGCAGGGGCATACTGCGGCGGAGATAGCGCCCATACCCTTTTTCCCCACAAAACCGGCCGTTTTTTGCCACTATCTTTCCCCGGGCAATAGTCATCACCGGCCAGCCAGTTACCGTCATTCCCTCATAGGGGGTATAGTCGGTATTTTCATGTAAAAGTTTATGAGATATGGTAACCTGTTTGTTGGGATCCAACAGTAAAATATCCCCATCACTGCCTACTGCCAAAACCCCTTTACGGGGATATAAGCCAAATAGCTTTGCAGGCTTTGTAGAACAAACTTGCACATATTGCTCCAAAGATAGTCTCCCAATATCAACCCCAAAGCTATAGAGCAGCGCCATACGCAGCTCCACCCCAGGGGCACCGCCGGGGGCTTTGGTAAAATCCTGTTTCCCCAGTTGCTTTTCCTTCTCATAAAAAAAGGGGCAATGGTCGGTGGCAACTGTATCAATTCCTCCCCTTGCCAGCCCTTGCCACAATTTCTTTTGTTCCGCCGCCGGGCGAAGGGGAGGGGCCATGATATATTTTAGGGCATCTGGCCGCAGATAGCAGTTTTCCTCCAGCAAAAGGTATTGGGGGCAGGTTTCTACAAACAGGTTTTTCTGCCCTGCTTTTCTGGCAGCGTTTACAATATCCAGGCCCATACCATTGCTGAGATGCACAATATACAACGGCGCATCTCCGGCCATACCAGCAAATAAAACCATCCTACCAATTGCCTCTGCTTCGCATTCTATGGGGCGGCTTTTGGCATGATAGATGGGTTGTGTTTTACCTTCTCTACTGTATTTTTCACGATAATAATTTACCACACCGTCATTTTCTGGGTGCACGGTAAGCAGGATACCCAGCTCCTTGGCTCGTTCCATCAGCATAATTACTTGGTTGTCCGAAAGTTTACCGCCGTAGGTGAGGTAAAACTTGTGGCTGGTAACCCCCTGTTTTGCCAGCACCTCAAGCTCCTCTAGGATAGCGTCATCCACATGATCCATAACCCCATGAAAGCCGTAGTCAATAACCGCCTTGCCATCTGCCAACTTATGGTATGCATCAATTTGATGAGAAATACTGCATCCCTTTGGGCCAAAAGCCATGTGATCCACAATGGTGGTGGTGCCACCACAAGCCGCTGCCACCGTTCCGGTGTAAAAGTCATCGGTTGCCCGCACAGTTCCCAAGTCCAGATCCATATGGGTGTGAACATCCACACCACCTGGTAACACCAGCAGCCCTGATGCATCCACTACCTCTTCCCCCGGTATTGGTTCCAGGTGGGTGTCCATCTCATCAATGGTCTCCCCAACTATGCGCAGATCCATCTTATGGGTTCCCTTTTCAGTAACCACCGTTCCGTTAACCAATAGCATTGCCGCTTCTCTCCTTTCGTTTTCCCCCACCTATATAGCCATTAAAAAGCGGCTCACGGCAAAAACAGCGTTCCAGCCTGTTTTTGCCATTGAGCCGCCAACGTGGGGATTAGTCGGTTATCACGGTACCAGTCTTGCCGGCAATGCCTTCCTTTGCTTTGGTAAGCATGGTGATCAGCGCCTGCCGTCCTTTTTTAGACTGGGCAAAGCTAAGAGCAGCTTCCACCTTTGGCAGCATAGAGCCTTTGGCAAAGTGGCCCTCTGCAATATATTGCTGCGCCTGGGAGCTGGTGAGGGTATCCAGCCACTTTTCATCCGGCTTGTTGAAGTTAATAGCCACCTTTTCCACTGCTGTCAGGATAATAAGCATATCGGCGTCAATCATCTCGGCCAATTTTGCGCTGGCCCAGTCCTTATCCACAACTGCAGAGGCTCCTTTGAGCCGGTTACCAATCTTCATAACAGGAATTCCGCCGCCGCCAACAGCAATGGGGATCTGCCCAGCAGCCAACATGGTGGCAACTATGTCTTTTTCCACCACATCCACCGGCTTGGGAGAAGCCACCACACGGCGATACCCCCGCCCGGAGTCCTCTTTCATCTGGTAGCCTCGTTGGGTCATTTCGTCGGCTTCTTCCTTGCTATAGAAAGCGCCGATTGGCTTTTGGGGATCTACAAATGCAGGGTCGGCCTGATCCACCACCGTCTGAGTGATTACTGTGGCAACCGATTTGTTTATCCCCCGATCCAAAAGCTCTTCCCGCAGTGCGTTTTGCAAATCGTATCCAATATACCCCTGGCTCATAGCCACACAGACCGACATGGGGATAAAGGGTGTTTTTGCTTCGGTTTTTCCTGCCGCTTCTAAGGCTAGGGTGATCATACCCACCTGTGGGCCGTTGCCGTGGGCAATTACTACTTCATGTCCCTCTTCTATCAAATCCACAATGGCCTTGGAAGTTGTTTTTACAGCCTCCATCTGCTCGGTTAAATTGTCGCCCAGGGCGTTGCCGCCCAAAGCCAGTACGATTCTCTTTTTCATACTGCCACCTTATTTCACCCAGCGGGGCTTGTTGTTGTTGGCCAAATCGGCCAATACCTTCTGGGGATTCTGTACTTTGGACAAGAACATCATAGCAGCAATGATGTAGGGCTTAAAGCCTGCTTCTTTATACAGCGGCTCACGGTATCTGTCAAATACAGAAGCGGCAACTTCCCCTTCCTTGCAGCTTACACCGGTGATGTCAGCAGGCAGGCAGTGCATATACAGCGCCTTGCCGTCTTTTGTCAGGTTCATCATTTCCTCGGTGCATTCCCAATCCTTGTGGTTTGCATTTTGGGCCAGCAGCTCTTTTTCCAGAGCTTTGATTCCATCCATATCCCCTGCACCATAAAGGTTGGTTCTCTTTTCCATTGCGGCAAAGGGCGCCCAGCTCTTGGGATAGACAATATCTGCATTGGTAAAGGCTTCAGCCATAGAGTTGGTCTTGGTGAATTTACCACCGGACTTAACTGCGTTTTCAGCTGCTACCTTTTCTACATCACTCATAATTTCATAGCCTTCGGGATGTGCCAGGCAAACCTCCATACCAAACCGGCTCATCAGGCCCACAATGCCTTGGGGAACCGATAAAGGCTTGCCGTAAGAGGGCGAATAGGCCCATGTCATGGCAATCTTTTTGCCCTTAAGGTTTTCTACACCGCCAAAGTGGTGGATGATATGCAGCATATCCGCCATGGACTGGGTAGGATGGTCAATATCGCATTGCAGGTTTACCAACGTTGGGCGCTGCTCCAACACGCCGTCCTCATAGCCTTGCTGCACAGATTGGGCAACCTCACGCATATACGCATTGCCTTTACCGATATACATGTCGTCACGAATACCGATAACATCCGCCATAAAGGAGATCATATTGGCAGTTTCCCGGACAGTTTCGCCGTGGGCAATTTGGCTCTTGCCTTCGTCCAAATCCTGAATCTCTAAGCCCAGAAGGTTTGCAGCGGAGCCAAAGCTAAAGCGGGTACGTGTGGAGTTATCCCGGAACAAGGACACCGCTAAGCCGCTATCGAAAATCCGGCTGGAGACATTGTTTTCCCGCAGGTGACGCAGTGCATCGGCTACGGTGTAAACTGCCTGGAGCTCATCGTCGCTTTTTTCCCAGGTGAGAAAGAAGTCGTTCATATACATATCTGCAAACTTAAGGGTGTCTAATCTTTTAATAAATTGTTCGATATTCATAATATCCTCCTAAATTTTGATTATGCACTGTTTCGTTTATTTTGTATAGATAGCAGGGATAGCAGCATACACAGCCGCGCATTTAACCAAGTCAGCTTTCCAGGTCTTTTCGTTGGGTGCATGGGCCTCCTTTTCCTTACCGGGGCCAAAGCCGATGCAGGGAATGCCGTAACGGCCCATAATGGAAACCCCGTTGGTGGAGAAGGTCCACTTATCTACCACAGGCTCGCCATACATGCCCTTGAATGCCTCCACAGTGGCCTCTGTGGCCGCATGGTCGGCGGGAATAACCCATGTGGGGAAGTAACAGTCGGTGGGATACACAAGTCCGGTATAGCTGGGTCTATCGTATTTGTACATGCTCACCTGGGCGTCATATTTCTGCACAGAAGGCAATGCACGAATTTGGTCCAACGCCATTTCGTAGGTTTCGCCATCGGTAAGGCGGCGGTCAATGGAGATAGCGCAGCTATCGGCAACGGCGCATCGGGAAGGCGAGGTGTAGAAAACCTCCGATACTGCCAGTGTTCCCTTGCCCAGGAAATCATCATCCTTGAGCTTGCTGTTGAGATCACGCACTTCCTGGAGAATGTCGGCCATTTTGTAAATCGCGTTATCCCCCCGCTCGGGAGCGGAACCGTGACAGGAGATGCCCCGCACATCTACCCGAATTTCCATTCTTCCCCGCTGACCCCGATAGATATTGCCGTCAGTGGGTTCGGTAATAACCACAAACTCGGGTTTTACCTTGCCCTCGTTGATGATGTATTGCCAGCACAAGCCGTCACAGTCCTCTTCCTGTACAGTACCGGTAACCAGTACGGTATACTTGTCGCTGAGTAGGCCGTTGTCCTTCATAATCTTGGCGCCATAGGCTGCGGAGACGATGCCGCCCAGCTGGTCGGAAGTTCCACGGCCACCGATTTCTTCCTCAGTTTCGTAGCCTTCATAGGGGTCAAATTCCCAGTTTGCCATGTTGCCAACACCAACAGTGTCGATATGTGCATCAAATGCTATCAGGGTTTTGCCGGTACCCATATAGCCCAGCACATTGCCCATAGGGTCGATTTCCACCTTGTCAAACTCCAGCTTTTTCATCTCTTCGGCTATGCGCAGCACAACTTCTTTCTCTCCACAGCTTTCCCCGGGAAGTCGAACCAGGTCACGCAGAAACTTGGTCATATCCGCTTTATAGCCTTCAGCAGAAGCCTTAATTTTTGCAAAATCCATAATTAGTCCCTCTCCTTTTACCTGATGTTCGGTTGTAT
>CAYNCW010000214.1:0-5486 GCA_964395635.1 uncultured Oscillospiraceae bacterium | reverse complement strand
TGGTGGGTGCTTTGTTTAGAGTGCTACAAGTTGGTGGCCCCGGTGCATGGGATGTGACCACCAACTCGGACGGCGAGGCCAAGATAGCCGGTCTTGTTCCCGGCAACTACTCTGTCACAGAGGTTCGCGCCCCGGACGGCTATCTGCTGGATGTTACGCCGCATGTTGTTACCCTTGTTTCGGGCGTGGCTACCGTTATTGAGATTGGGAACACTGCGAAACCCGGTCTACTGTTGGTGAAGCTGGATAAGGAAACGCTAAAGCCGGTGGCGGGTGCTGTTTTCAGCGTGGTATTTCTACAAAACGGCGCAAAGAAAGACCTCGGCACCTACACCACCGGGCAAAACGGCACGGTATTTATCCCCGACCTTACCCCCGGCGACTATATCATTAGCGAAACCAAGGCCCCTGCGGGTTATGTTCTTGACCCCACGCCCATCAACTTTGCGGTGGACGGCGGCAAGCTCAACCGGCTGGAGGTGTTCAACATTCCCACCAGTGACCTGCGGCTGCTCAAAATAGATGCAGAGAGCCGCCAGCCGCTGGAAGGAGCGGTGTTCAAGTTGTTCGATGAGCGCAGATTAGAAATCGGCACCTACACCACCTCGACACTGGGTGAAATCCTTGTGACCGGCCTTGCCAGCGGCGTTTACTTTGTGCAGGAACAAAAGGCCCCGGCAGGCTATCTCTTGGACAACACCGTTCGGCGGGTGGAGCTTTTCGACGGTAAGACCACTACAGTGGAAATCAAGAATACTCCGCTGGGCAGTTTACGCATTACAAAGGTGGATTCCGTGACCGGCAAGAAGCTCTATGGGGCGGTGTTTTTGCTCTATGATAATTCCAACAATCTGCTGGGCGAATACACCACCGACCAAAACGGCCTTATCGCCTTTGGCCGCAACCTCAAGGCCGGAAACTACAAGCTCAAAGAAATAAAGGCTCCGGCTGGCTATGTGTTGGACGAAACCATCCGCACCATAATGGTTAAGGATGGCGCAACCACTGAGATTGAGGTGAAGAATGTCCCGCAGACCGGCAACATCCAGATTGTCAAGGTGAGCGATGCCGCCAGCTCGGTAACCAAGCTGAAAGCCGGGGCTGCGCTCTCGGGTGCTGTCTTTGAGGTTTACAACGACAAACTGGAGTTGGTTGACAAGATTACCACTGACAAGGCCGGTCTTGCAACCACCAAAAATCTGCCGCTGGGCAAGTATGTCATCAAGGAGGTGCAAGCGCCGCGCTACTACTTCACGGATGGGAAGCCGTTCTATGCGGAAATCAAGGTGTCCGGCGACCTTGTGCGCTTCCGAGTGGAAAATACCCCGGAAGAAATCGAGGTGAACATTGAAAAGCGTGGTGTCATCGAAACGATGGCCGGTGAGCTAATCCGCTACGACTTTGTGGGAATCGCAAACAATTCCAACTGTGCGCTGGAGGATTTCTATTGGAAAGATGAGCTGCCCACCGACGCGGTGCGCATCCAGTCGATTAACACCGGCAGATACAGTGAACGCGGCAGCTACGATGTTTGGGTGAAAACCAATCTCAAAGGCTGGCGGCGCATCAAGTCTAATCTGCATGCCAACACCGAGTACACGGTGGATGTGCGCTCAGCGGCTTTGGGGCTGGCATCCAATGAGTATGTCACGGCGATTAAGCTGGAGTTTGGCGAGGTGGGAACTGGATTCCATGCCACCAGCGATCCATTTATCCAGTGCCGGGTAAACAATGGTCTGCCGCAAGGCTACCGCTTTACTAACCGCACCGATGTGGGTGGGCGAAGCGGCAGAGAGTGGGCTTACGACCGGGATAGCTGGACAACGGTGATTTATCGGGCGAATAAGCCGCTGCCCAAGACGGGGTTTTAAAACTGTTTGAATGGCGAAGCCCCCGGTGGCCGATCTGAAGTAACTGAAAATTTTTTGCGGGTAGTATTGTAGATGTTTTGAACAAAACCCCGACATAACTGAAATTTGAAAACAGGTAGTATTGTAGATTTTTCTATGATGCCCTTCCTGTTAAGCCAAAGATCGCAGGGCATGTTATATTTGCACATGCCTTGCGATACTCTTGGTTTTATTAGAACGCATTCTAGCGAAAAGGAGAGCTATATCATCTTCATTTTGGAAGTCTCGCAATATATGTCGGCGGCGTAGAACCCCCCATTGATTTCTGATTATCTACTTCTCGAACCGCACTGTAAGTAAAATAGAAATAATCTCCAACAATCGCCATTGGATAGCCTATCCGATTCTCAATCACTTGCGGAAGCAGAGTAGCGGTTTCCTCCATGAAATCCACATAATAAAACTCTGTTCTGTCATATGGCGCCTCCGGCTCGCCTGCATAGCTTATGCTGAAAACACCCCGTGTCAAGTCCTCCGATACGACCAAGCCAATTCTGCCACTGTCATGTTCTCCGTGAACTGAAATGGTATCGGTGAGCGGAACCTGGCTATAAATCCAATCCATCCGTGTAAGGGTAAGCTGATTAAAATCAGCAAAATAGTATTGTGGCGGAATTTTCCCCCGTTCGTCCTCGAAATTTTTGGACATTGAGGACAGTATTATCGCACCATCGTGATAAGCCGTGAAGCCCCCGCCATAACCTGCAAAGGATCCCTCCTCCTTTGGTGGAACGGCAAGCAGCGTATTGCCGTTTTTGTCCATCACCTCATAGCGATAAGTCCACTCCCAGCCGCCTACAACCATAAGCAGCCTATCGTTTTCAAGAAACTCGACGACATGGTAATACTCCTGCTGAACCTCGCTTTTCTCCGGATCTAAGGTCAGCAGCATTCTGGGCTCCTGATCCCCGTCTAACGAGCAAAGATAGATGCTGTAATATTCCGGGTACTCATATTGATGGGTATAGGACAGCTCAGTCAAATCGTCGTTCACAACAAAGCTCATATAGGTCCGATCCTCTTCATCCTCCGACACCAAAAACGCGGGTAGAGACTTCACGTTTATCAGCTTCCCAGTAGAGGCTTCAAACGCACAACACCTGCGGTTTGTTATCAGGAATATCCGATTGCTGGTCGCGTATTTGTTTTGTGAGAATTCGCCCTCCTCCAGTGCAAAAGGAGCTCCCGCTTCATCCAGCAAGGCGGTGTCCTGGTCAGATGGAATGTCGCTTTCCCCGTCCAGAATCTCATAATCCCCCTTGACAAATACATGAACCCTCTCATTTTCCCGGCGCTCAAAGCTCTCAATGATAAAGCCAATTTCTTCATCCCAAAAGAAAGAAACATCTATGTACTCAGTAGTGATATAGGATGCATGTTCAGGGCTATAATGCAGTGTAACCGTTACTCCTAAATCATCGCGCAGGCGAATGTTTTCCACGCGGTTTATGTGCCTGGAGTATGCTCTATAATGCGCTTCAAATTTTGCATACTCTTCAATGCCAATGTATTTGCCATCCGGCCAATGTGCAGCCTGCGCCTCGCTGAATCCCGTTGCTTTGATAAGGGTGCTTTTGTCAATGACAATGTTGTGAACACTATTTATAAAGGATTGCCACTCGTTGGCCGCACCGCCAAATAACCTCATGCCCCAATGGGTATATTCTTCTTCCGGCATAAAATAGTACCTGAACGGGTAAGGCAGGCTTTTCACTTCCGCAAAAATGTATGTATCTCTGAAGTCAAGATGTTTATGAACGAAATCATCTATTCCCCATCTTCTATTATAAAAAAGGTCGCCCTCACGTGTGCCTGATTGGGGAATGCTTTCAATATCCAACAGACCATCTCGTATAAAATAATTAAAATTCGGAATTAAGCGTATAGGACTAAAATTAGCCTGTTGAGTCCAAAACGCTGCGTCTAAAAGTTCATCATCATCAGGGCGCACGGCATTCATGATAGGGGCAGGTTCTTGATAATAACAGGCAGCATCCATATATTGAAAAGCAGCCCCGCTTATTGAAGATTCAGTTGCCTCTGAGACACTACTTTCGCTGGTTGACGAATCGAGAACGGGTAAGTCTTTAATCCCTTGGTGTGAATTGAAGCTGCTCCATCGGGTGGCCACAACATATATTGCTAGAATTACCGCGAATGGCAAAATATGTATTCTAAACCTTTTCAGGAGCTTTTGGGGAGTCATCTTATTTTGAGCTTTTCTTTCTTCTATGGATATTAGCATTTCTTTTGAACACTCTTCAACAAGTTTAGAACCGCAGTCAGCACAGACTGTGAAGCCTTCCCTATATTCTTCTAAGCATACAGGACACCACACCATAACACCTCCTTGCTGAGTTTCACAAAGCAACAAGCCAATATTGGGGATCAGCTGTTATAACCTCTGTATTCAATATTACTCAATTACTTTCTATTTCTAACACTGTCCCTATACAGCAATTATATATCAACACACAAAGAAATGCCACAGCAATTGCCTGTGGCATTTCTGCATGGAGGAAAAGCATGAGCCACTTCACTTATCTATCCGGTTATCCGCCCTGACCTCATAATAATCTACAAAACCCCATGCTCTCGATTATCGCGCACAGCACATTAAATCTACAATACTCCAATGATATTTTATTATAGATTTGCCTGAGTTTTGTAGATTTTGAAGATGATGAACAAAACTCAATATATCTTGTTGTGATGCGGCTCTACGCCGTGTTGGGGTTTTGTAGATCAATTTTTAGTTATAGCTGCCGGGGGCTGGTGCTTGAAGTAGCTTATGCAACATCTATTTTGACAACAGTAGCAAAGTTGGGAGCGGACATATAGGCAAAGTTAAGGCGGTAGTCGTTAACGGTTATTGTACAATTTAAGGTCTCTCCATGCTTGAGCTGTGGTGAATTTGTAATACCTTCGGGAATGTCTAACATAAACGAAGTTGCATCACTTTCACTCGAAGTATAGACGGGAATTTTGCTAAAATCTTCGTTTGATACCGTAAAATCATACCCATTTTCCGCAAGCGCACTTCGAGTAACGGTGCCGCTTAACTTTACTTCCCCCGTGAAAACCGCTTCCAGCATATTCACACTTTTATCGCTGTCGTATGAAATATCCAGATTACTTAAAGCCCATTCGCCAATCTCGTCACCCACAGTCATTGTCTTTTGGGTTGAATTATCCTTTCCAAGCTGAAAAACAGCGGTTTCCATATCTTTTGTATCTTCTTTATCTGATATGTCCTCTTTGTTGTTTTCATCTTGGGAAGGGGCGCTAATAGACGAGGATGATTGAGTGTTGGGGTTGCTTGAGCTCGCATCCTTCGAGTTGCTACAAGCTGTAAGTGACAAAGCGATGAAGATTGCAAAGATGATGCACAACTGTTTTTTCATTATCTTACTCCATTCAAATATGTTCTGATGCTATAAGCATCGGCGACCGGGAGGTGGTGTTTGGCATGAATAATAGTAAATAGTGATTATGCTAGGGCAAAGTTATGGAATGGCTACTGCCTCATAGAAGTCCATCCATAAACATTCCATTTTCCTTTTCAAGCAACCATTC
>CAYNCW010000213.1:0-5537 GCA_964395635.1 uncultured Oscillospiraceae bacterium | reverse complement strand
CTGGTCCAACTGGCCCAACCGGTCCGACGGGCGATACTGGTCCCATCGGTCCGACAGGTGATATCGGCCCAACTGGCCCGACAGGAGATACTGGTCCAACAGGTCCAACAGGAGATACTGGCCCAACAGGTGACACCGGCCCAACTGGTCCGACGGGTGACACAGGCCCAACCGGCCCGACAGGTGACACCGGCCCAACCGGCCCGACAGGTGATACCGGCCCAACCGGCCCGACAGGAGACACTGGCCCCACTGGTCCGACAGGTGATACCGGCCCGACAGGAGACACAGGCCCGACAGGCGACACAGGCCCAACCGGCCCAACTGGCCCAACCGGTCCGACGGGCGATACTGGTCCCACCGGTCCGACGGGTGACACCGGCCCAACTGGCCCGACAGGTGACACTGGCCCAACCGGCCCAACAGGTCCAACAGGACCAACAGGTCCAACAGGTCCGACTGGTCCAACCGGACCAACCGGTCCAACCGGACCAACCGGTCCAACCGGCCCGACCGGTCCCACCGGGCCAACCGGATCAACCGGTCCGATCGGTCCCACCGGCCCAGGTGTTACCGGTCCAACCGGTGCTACAGCTACCAGTCAAAATGCACAGTATCTAGTCAATGATACACAGCTAGTAAACGGGCAACTAATAGACTATATTGTACAATTTAATAATAGTACAGATATTACTGCCCCAACGACCAATTCTTTTTTATTAGCAGCTGGGCACATCTATTCGGTAAGTTATAACTTAAGAGTAAATATTGCTATTAATAGCAATATGGCTGTGACGCCTGCTTTAAATACAATAGCTGCTGGCGACTTTATTAGTGCCACTGTTACAAATGGGAGTACCAGTCAGGCAAGTGTTGGAACGGAATTTTTTGTCGATACCAGGTCAGGTGCTGTTACAATGACTTTTCGGTACAGCGGTTCCGGTACAGCGACTTCTCCTATCGGTAGTGTATCCATTTTTGAGTTGCAATAAGTCCTGGCGATTCACCCCAAATATGGTGAAGTGGTGATTGCTGTACCACTACAACATTAATATCTGAAAACAAAAAACAGGCTGAAATATCATCAGCCTGTTATTGTCGTTATAAACACTCAAGGTTCTTTCGCATTGGAGCGGATGATGGGAATCGAACCCACAACCTCAGCTTGGGAAGCTGATGTTTTACCACTAAACTACACCCGCAAGCAGATATAATTATAAATTGAAATAGCATAAAAGTCAAGGTGTTCAATTTAAAAAACAAAAAAACGGAGAAGGTGCACCCCTTCTCCGTCAACCTTTATAGGTCTTTTACCATCTGTAAATACTCTATGGAGCTGTAGCCCATTCGTTGATAGAGCTGAATAGCCCGCTGGTTGGACCGGGTGACCTCCAGACGAAACCGTTTGGCTTTATCTGCATAGGTGTTTTGAATATAGGTGAAAAGTGCATTGCCAATACCCAAACCTTGATAGGCAGGGTCAACATAAATTTCTTCCAACAGTATGCACAATCCGCCTGCTTCATTGCTCCAGGTGAAGGATAGCAGTGCATATCCGGCAATTTTTTCTTGCCAAAGCAGCGCCAGTCCTCGTACATAAGGGCTGTTTTCCAAACATTGCTGAAAGGTTTTGTAAAAATGTTCTTCTGGGATTGGGTGGAGTACCGCGTCTGTTGAATAAAAGGATTTTGAAAACTGTAAGAAAACAGCTTGATCTTGGGGAATAAATTCACGTATAATAACTTGACCCATCTTAAATTTCTACATCAGCTTGATAGTCTACGCCATCAAAGCCAAAGCCAAATAAATTGTAAAAGTCTGCCCGATATCCCTCTAAATCAGTGATCTGCTCAACGTTTTCGTTGGTTATTTTTTCCCACTGTTCCCCTAGCGCAGATTGTATCTTGGGATCCATTTCCCAATCGTCCATACGTATACACCCAGCTTGGTCTACAGGAATGCTGCTCCAATCCACTGGCAACCCTTGGGCGTAAAGGCGGTCATACATACGCACCATCTGCTCAATGCAGCCTTCGTGGGTACCCTGCTCCTTCATAATTTTGTACAACAAGGAGATGTACAGCGGCACAACCGGAATTGCAGACGATGCTTGGGTAACAAGCCCTTTGTTTACCGACACAAACGCCTTGCCGCCGGTGGGAGCCATTAATGCGTCAATCTGCTTGGCTCTTTCTTTTAGGTCTTCTTTGGCTTTGCCAATAGTACCATTTTTATAGATGGCGTGGGTAACTTCCGGCCCAATATAGGAAAACGCCAAGGTAGCAGCGTTAGGAGCCAACACTTGGGCATCCATAAGAGCTTGTATCCAAAACAGCCAATCTTCACCGCCCATTACCGCCACAGTACCCTCAACTTCTTGGGGTGTAGCAGGGGCAATATCCACAACAGACACCTGCCCTGTATGGAAATCAATGGTCTTGCCGGTAAACACATCCCCAATAGGCTTAATTACCGAAGAATACAGCTGACCATCTTTGGGATGCGCACGTTTTGGTGCAGCAAGGGAGTAAATTATCAAATCCACCTGGCCGCCGGGAAGTTGGCGAATTGCATCAATGGTTTTTGCTTTGCAATCATCCGAAAAAGCATCGCCGTTGATAGAGATAGCCAAGCGGCCTTCCTTTTTTGCCATTTCTTCAAAAGCCATATTGTTATACCAGCCTGCAGTGGCGGTGCGTGTTCCGGAAGCAGCACGTTCAAAAAAAACACCTACAGTGTCTGCACCGCAAGAAAATGTGGATGTTAATCTACATGCCAACCCGTACCCTGTGGAAGAACCAACCACCAATACCCGTTTGGGACCGGTTAAGGGGTGTTGCTTTGCATATTCTGCCTGCTGCTGCACATGAGCTTTACAACCCATAGGGTGGGCAGTAGTACAGATAAAGCCTCTCATTTTTGGCTGTACTATCATTCCTTGCACTCCTTCGCAACATAATAAAGTAATAGAGTTTGTCCTTCAATCTAAAAAGCTGCACCGAAAACGGCGCAACCCACTTTTTGTACAGTATACCATAATCCTTGCAAAAAAGCACCAAATAAACAAAGTTTTTGCTTTGCTTCTCTGATAATGCCCCAAATACCTAAAACTTAAGCCTGCCAAACAAAACTCGGCAGGCTTTATTACCATCTTTATTGAGAAGAAGCTTCATTTCCCAGCATCTGTTTACGGTAGTGTTCATCCTTGTATACACTGGCAGTGGCGGGGAATCTGTCAAATACATCTTTGCAAATTTCAACGATATTGGGATCAAAATGGGTACCGGAAGATTTGTAGATGATATCCATTGCTTGCTCATGGGTCATAGGCGTTTTATAAGGCCGTTGGGATATTAACGCATCGTATACATCAGCGATTGCCATAACTCTGCCGGAAATAGGAATATCTGCACCAGCCAGTTTGTAAGGATATCCGGTGCCATCCCAGCGTTCGTGATGAGAGATGACAACCTCTCGAGCAGCACTTAAGAACATGGAACTAGAGCCCAAATCCTCCATTGCGTCATCCAAGATTTGTGCGCCTAATACAGTATGCTGTTTAATAATTTCAAACTCTTCAGAGGTGAGTTTATCTGGCTTTAAAAGAATACCGTCAGGTACTGCAACCTTACCAATATCATGGAGCTTGGAAGATTTGATAATGTTTTGAGCATACTCTTCACTCATGTGATATTCCAAACGAGTGGATTTTTGCAGCTGTTGTATAATGGATTCTACAAAGATAGTTGTGCGCTTAATATGCGCTCCGGTTTCGTTATCGCGATAAGCAGTAACATTGCTTAACATATCCAAAATGCAGTCCTGGGTGTGTTGCAATTCTTCGGTTTTGTTTTTTACCATGACTTCCAGGTTCTTTTTATAGCTTTCCAGCTCGATATGGAGCCCAACACGGCTACGCACCACACCAGGTGAGATAGGCTTTAGTATATAATCCACAGCGCCCATGTGAAAAGCCAGCTCTTCTTTATCCTTGCCTTCTAGGGCAGTTAAAAAGATAACCGGTATGTGATCCCAACGATAATCCTGTTTAAGTATGGATATAAGCTCATATCCATTCATTTCTGGCATTTCTACATCCAAAAGAATCAAATTGGGAATTTTCTTTTCTAAAAAGGCAAGAGCCCGCTTTGCGGAAGGTGCAGCATATACCTTATAGCTGGATTTCAGGATTTCCTGCAAAACCCGCAAGTTGGTGGGATTATCGTCTACTACTAAGATGACATCGCCCTCATTTTGTGTTTTGAAAAGATCCATCTGACCACCTGTCTCTTTATATTTTCGGCATAATGGAAATCGCGTTAAGATACCACATCAACTTACTTACTCGTACTTGTGTTGCTAAAAAGTAATGTTACACAGTTTCCGTTTGTTGGCTATATTTTTCTAGTACATTATACTCTTTATGGACTGCAAAAGCAATTCATTACAAACAATATTATAAATAAATTAACGAAAAATAAGCAGGTGCATCATCCTTCAATGCAGTACCTGCTTACGTCGATTATAGAATATTATATGGAGATAGCGTCAGCTATATTGTATAAGCGCTTGTTAAAGGGTTTTTCCATCTGCAAAGCTTCCAGGATATCGTAATCAACAATAACGCCACCTTTATAGGCTACTACTCGGTTGCCCATAGATTTTTCCAACAGTTCTACAGCTTGGTAGCCCATTTCGCTTGCCACAATGCGATCCTTGGGAGTAGGGGAGCCGCCCCGCTGTGCATAGCCAATTTCGGTGCCCCGAGACACAATACCCGACATCCTTTCTACAGCATCTGCCATGCCAAAGATAGATAAGGTGCCCTTCACTTTGGTTGAGGTAATACCCTCGGATACCACAACAATAAAGTGCTGTTTTCCTGATTTGCGGGTACGCTCCATCTTTTCTATAACCTGCTCCAGTGAACAAGGGACCTCTGGAACCATAATAGCAGTGGCACCACAAGCAATACCTGCGTGCAGCGCCAAATCGCCACAGCGCTGCCCCATAACCTCAATGAGGTTACAGCGATCGTGGGACATGGAGGTACTGCGTAAACGGTCGGCAATTGCATGAATAGTACCTACCGCTGTATCAAAACCGATGGAATATTCGCTGCAGGCAATATCATTGTCGATTGTGCCGGGAATACCCACACAAGGAACCCCTTTTATGGAAAGGTCTCTGGCACCTTTAAAAGAGCCGTCGCCCCCTATCACGACCAGGCCATCAATGCCAATTTCGCTACAGATAGAAACAGCTTTATCCACCCCAGCCTCCTGCCGAAACTCTTCGCTGCGGGCAGAGTGCAGAATACTGCCGCCATTGTGCAGTATATCGGTGACGCTTAACAGATCCATTTCAGAGTATTCTTTTTCCAAAAGCCCTTTGTATCCATGGCGGATGCCCAGTACCCGCAGGCCTTTGGCAATACCAGTGCGCACCACAGCACGAATTGCCGCATTCATTCCCGGTGCATCTCCACCGCTAGTAAGAACACCAATGGTCTTTTTACAACTGTCCATCTTAAAGTA
>CAYNCW010000212.1:0-5547 GCA_964395635.1 uncultured Oscillospiraceae bacterium | reverse complement strand
TAAAATCAACTTACAGTTACAGGTTTCTGGAATGACCTGCCCCGCATGTGAGCTGCGCATAGAACGGGCTTTGTCCCAACAACCCGGGGTTTTAAAGTGCACCGCAAGTTATTCCAGAGGAACTGTGGATGTTACCTATGACCAAGCTGCATTAAATAGTGCACAGATAGAGGAGCTGCTACAGAATTTGCACTATCCTGTTGTGGAAACCGCTGCCCCATCTAAGAGCAACAGTGGATGGTTTGTCTCGGTGCTGATTCTGGTAGCTATTATCGCAGGGTATCTGCTTTTGGAAGCCACCGGTATCTTTACCCTGTTTCCCATCCCGGATGAAAACACCGCTTTGGCAGTGTTGTTTATAGTAGGGCTTTTTACATCGGTGCACTGTGTGGCTATGTGCGGCGGTATCGCCATATCTCAATCTACCAGCAAGGAAGCAGCCAGTGCTCATGGAAAACTGCAAAAAGTGCTGCCCAGCCTTTTGTATAATGCCGGCCGGGTACTTTCCTACACCGTGATTGGTGGATTGGTTGGGGCAATTGGATCGGTTCTTACCCCATCGGGAAGCTTTAAAGGGATTGTTGCCATTGCTGCCAGTGTATTTATGCTGATAATGGGGCTGAACATGCTAAACCTTGCGCCTTTTTTACGCAAACTGGTGCCCCGGGCCCCCAAATCCCTTTCCAAAAAGCTGGACAGCAAAAGGATAAACAAGAGCCCCTTTTTGGTGGGACTGTTCAACGGATTTATGCCCTGTGGCCCCTTGCAGGCCATGCAGCTGTATGCACTTTCCACCGGCAGTTTTTTCCTTGGTGCAATATCTATGTTTCTCTTCAGTGTTGGAACCGTTCCCCTGATGTTTGGGCTAGGGGCGTTAAGCTCCTTTTTAAGTGCCAGATTCACCCATGTGATGGCTAAGGTCAGCGGGGTGCTGGTTTTGCTTCTTGGCCTTATTATGCTAAACAGCGGGCTGGCGCTCTCCGGCTTTGCACCAATCGTTTAACCAATGGAGGATAGACAATGAAAAGAATGGGTATCATTATCAGTTGTTTCACCGTTTTGGCTCTGCTGCTTACCAGCTGTGGAAAGTCCGGTGCAACTACATCCAGGGCTACCACCACTAATTACAAAAATCCGGCAGTTGTGGAGGCAGATATGCAAAGGGTTACCACACAGTTTTCCTCCCGCCGCTATAGCCCTATCACAGTCCAGGTGGGTCTGCCTGTTCGCTGGACCATACAGATGGATGCCAAGGATTTAAACAGCTGTAACAACGCCCTGCAAATCCCCAAATTCGATATCCAGCAGTCCCTTTCTCCAGGGGAAACGGTGATAGAGTTTACCCCCACAGAAACCGGGAACATTCCCTACAGCTGTTGGATGGGAATGATACGCAGCACCATTACGGTTGTAGATAGTTTATCGGATACACCTGCTGTGCAGACGACAGCCGGTGCCGGGGAATTGCCGGTCACCCAAGATCAATTTTATCCTGTTCCCCAACCCCAGGATGGGGTTCCCACCACCATGGAGGTGGCGGTGGCCTCGGTAAAGGATGGCTCTGCATCGGTGAATATTCAGGTGACCAACTTCGGGTATCTGCCCAATGTGGCCATTGTGCAAAAAGGGATGGAAACCAGCTTTGAATTTGATGTTACAACCCGCAGCTGCGCGCAGGCAGTGCTGTTTCCCCAATACGAAACCCTTATCGACCTAACCGAAAATAACACTGTGACCGTAACCCCCACCGAAGATTTTACAATAACCTGTTTTATGGGGATGTATGGGATTCCTGTGCTGGTGGTGGAGGATATCAACAGCCCGGAAGTTGCCCAGATGGTGGAGCAAATACAAGAAACTCCGTATTTCAACGCCAATCAGTCCCAGGGATGTTGTGGCAGTTTTTGAGATAACCCCAAGGAGCTAGCCGATAGCTCCTTTTTCAAAAACAATTGCATACCTTAGGGGGGTATGGTAAAATACAAATGATAAACTAGTAACCGGAGGTCTTAGTATGAGCCATCAACAAGATACCTGTGAGCATACCAGGAACAGCCACCATTCCAACAAGATAAAATCCCATCTTGTCACCCGGCTGAACAAGATTGAAGGGCAGATCCGCGGTGTGAAAGGCCTTATTGAAAAGGATACCTATTGTGACGATGTGCTCAATCAAATATCCGCCATACAGTCGGCGCTGAATGGGGTTGGCAAAGTTCTGCTGGAAGCCCATGTGAAAAGCTGTATTGTAGAGCGGATAAAAGCAGATGATTTAGAGGTTGTGGACGAACTGATGACCACTGTGAAAAAATTAATACGATAACTGTGGAGGATACTATGAAAAAGATTGCTTTGCTTGTACTATTTGCCATTGGGGTGAGCTTGTTTGCAGGTTGCACCCGGGTGAAAACCGGTAACCCGGTTTCGGAC
Source organism: uncultured Oscillospiraceae bacterium (assembly GCA_964395635.1). Lineage (GTDB taxonomy): Bacteria > Bacillota > Clostridia > Oscillospirales > Ruminococcaceae > WRAV01. Next base: position 3,117 of record CAYNCW010000212.1, on the reverse strand, counting down.
GATGCCCTGGCGGCGATGAATGCCATTGTGGAGCAAAACAAAGACCGCAAGGGATATCACGATGAGCTAAAACATTGGGGACTTTCCCTTACCGATGGAGATAAGTTTGAATGGACCAAGGATACCTCGGCCAACGAGATTGATTACGCTATGGTGCTTTCTGCCGATCCCTTTATAGCCGCAGGATTGGATGTGGAAAAACTGGAAAACAGCGGCTATGTGTTTGAGATGTCCACCATGAACAAGGATATGCCCCCTGCCAATCTGCTGATACATCCCTTTAATGTAAGCGACAAACGGGAAACCGCACAGGGCTCTGAAGATGCTTTGCGCCGGGTGCTCAAGCAAAATCCAGATTTGGTGAGCTATGATCCCCAGACCCAGTACTATACCCTTGCATTGGGGGATGGCTTTGCAGTGGAGTGGACTGCACAAGTCGGCCAGAGTGAAGATCAGATAGTATTTCATATTGCTGCTGCCCCATTGGTGGATGCAGGCTTGGATTTGGCCGAGCTGGAAAACAGCCAATGGAAAGTAAGCCAATCAGGGTCTGCTGGGGTACTTTCCAGAAGTTATACATTGAGTGATACTAAATAAAGGGGTGAGTACTATGACAAACAAAACCTTAAACATTGGTGGTATGACCTGTGCTGCCTGTGCCAAGGCGGTGGAGCGAGCCTCCAAAAAGCTGGTGGGTGTGGAGCAAGCCAACGTGAATTTTGCCACCGAAAAGCTGGTCATTGCATTTGACCAAACACAGCTTTCGGTGCAGGATATTCAAGCTGCTATTGAAAAGGCGGGCTATACAGCCACTGTGCCCACCCAGCACCGGATTTTTCAGATTGAGGGAATGACCTGTGCCGCCTGCTCTAAGGCTGTGGAACGGGTAACCCGCAAGCTGGAGGGTGTGGTCAGCGCTGATGTGAATCTGGCCACCGAAAAACTCAGCATCACCTTTGAGCCTGATGTGGTATCTGCCGGGGAAATTAAGGCGGCTGTTGCCAAGGCGGGGTACAAGGCGGTGGAACAAGCGGAACAAAAAAGCGGGGAAGAAACCAAACAGCATGAAATAGAAGCACTGAAAAAGCGCTTTATCTTGTCGGCTATCTTTGCTGCTCCCCTGTTTATTGTGGCCATGGTTCCCATGCTTTTGGAGTCTATAGGGGTTTCCTTGCCCGCTATTTTAAACCCCATGCATTACCCGGTTCAGTATGGCATACTCCAGTTTTTGCTCTGCACACCGGTTATTTTCATCGGCCACAAATATTTCACTGTGGGAATACGCAACCTTGTAAAGCTAACCCCCAATATGGATTCTCTCATAGCCATTGGCACCTCCGCCGCCTATCTTTACAGCTTTTATGGGGTGTATCAAATAGTAAACGGCAATGTGGACTACGAGCTGTATTTTGAGTCGGCAGCCATTATCCTTGCCCTGATTACCCTGGGCAAATATATGGAGGCAGTCTCCAAGGGTAAAACCTCTGAAGCCATTAAAAAGCTGATGGAACTTGCCCCCAAGCAAGCCACTGTCATCCGGGGGGATGCCGAGCTGCAAATCCCCATCGACGAGGTGATGGTTGACGACATTGTGGTGGTTAAGCCTGGAGAAAAGTTCCCGGTAGACGGTGTGGTTACCCTGGGGCTTACCTCGGTGGATGAATCCATGTTAACCGGAGAGAGCATTCCGGTGGAAAAAAAGCCGGGGGATACTGTAATTGGCGCCAGCATCAACAAAAACGGTTCAATTCGCTACCGTGCCACCAGAGTGGGCAAGGATAGCGCCTTGGCACAGATCATTAAGTTGGTTGAGGATGCGCAAGGGTCCAAGGCTCCCATCGCCCGTATGGCAGACATTATCTCGGGGTATTTTGTGCCTGTGGTTATTTTGCTTGCCATTGCCAGCGCGGTTCTGTGGTTTTTTGCAGCGGGTGAAACCCTTGCATTCTCCATCACCATCTTAATTTCGGTACTGGTTATCGCCTGCCCTTGTGCACTGGGTCTTGCCACCCCCACCGCCATTATGGTGGGTACCGGCAAAGGCGCACAGTATGGTGTGCTGATTAAAAGCGGTGCTGCGCTGGAAACCGCCCATAAGGTGGAGGTTGTGGTGTTGGACAAAACCGGCACCATTACCGAGGGCAAGCCAAAGGTCACCGATATTGTGGTTCATGGTGAGGGCTATTCCCAAAAAGAGCTGCTGCAGATTGCAGCATCCTGTGAAAAAGGCAGTGAGCACCCTTTGGGGGAGGCAATTGTAAAAGCAGCTGAGGAGCAGCAAATAGAGTTGCTGGAAACCCACCGGTTTGAGGCTATCCCCGGCCACGGTATTGCTGTGGAAATAGGTAGCCAAAGGATATTGCTGGGCAATCAAAAGCTGATGATCGAAAAGTCGGTTGGTTTAGGGGATGCAACACAACATGCCCAAAAGCTAGCGGATCAGGGTAAAACCCCTATGTATGTGGCAATAGACGGAGTGTATGCCGGTTTGATAGCTGTGGCGGACACCATGAAAGAAACCAGCAGAGAAGCGGTGCAGCGTCTGCACAGGCTGGGTATATCGGTTGCCATGATAACCGGAGACAACAGAAGAACCGCCAACGCCATTGCAGTTCAAGCAGGCATTGATACGGTTTTAGCAGAGGTTTTACCCGAGGATAAGGCCAATGAGGTAAAAAAGCTACAGGCCACCGGCAAAAAGGTAGCCATGGTGGGCGACGGCATCAACGATGCTCCCGCATTGGCACAGGCGGATGTGGGTATGGCTATTGGCTCCGGCACCGATGTTGCTATGGAATCTGCCGATATTGTTCTAATGAAAAGCGATTTGCGGGATGTGGCCACAGCCATTGAGCTTTCTCGCAAAACCATCGTCAACATTAAGCAAAACCTATTTTGGGCATTTGCCTACAACACCCTTGGTATACCGGTGGCCATGGGTGGACTGTACCTGCTGGGTGGGCCGCTGCTCAACCCCATCATAGCAGCTCTGGCTATGAGCCTTTCCTCGGTATCTGTTCTCACCAACGCGTTGCGGCTGCGAGGATTCCAGCCGTCTCAATACAATAACTGAAAGGATAAGATGAAATGAAAACAATACTGCATATTAAAGGAATG
>CAYNCW010000211.1:0-5629 GCA_964395635.1 uncultured Oscillospiraceae bacterium | reverse complement strand
TTGTGAATGATTTCTCAAAAAGCCTATTGTCACCATGGTTTATCTTTTATTTAACAATTGGCACAGTTTTTGCTTGTATAAATCACGGAACGAAAATTAGCAGCTTTTGAAAAAAACGAAAGGAGCAAATGCAATGAAACCATTGAGAGGATTAAAGGTACTGGATTTAACAACTCTGAATGGCTTTGCAACTATGACACTGGCAGATTATGGTGCAGAGGTTGTCAAAGTAGAAAGACCTGGCTCTGGAGACCCTATTCGGGTATGGGAGCCTTTAAAGGATGGAGTTAGTCCTTATCAAGCATTCCTGGATAGAGGTAAAAAGAGCATCACCTTGGATATCACCAGCGATGCAGGTAAAGAAGTATTTAAGGAGCTTGTCAAGGAATTTGACGTTGTAGTTGAAAACTTTAGATACGGCAAGATGGACGAACTGGGCTTGGGTTATGAGGTTTTGGAGCAGGTAAACCCCAAAATCATCTTGGCTTCTATGACCGGCTTTGGCACAAAAGGCCCCTGGAGAGACTATCCTGCCTTTGACATAATTGTGCAGGCCAAAACCGGATTTATGGAATTTACCGGCTTCCCGGACGAGCCTCCAACCCTTATTGGGTTCCCCATTGGGGATCAATACACCTGCCTGTACCTGGCATCCGCAATTACCAGCGCATACTTCCATGTTTTAAGAACAGGAGAGGGCCAGCATATAGAAACCTCCCTGTGGGAAGGCTTGTTCTCGGTGCAAGAGGATAAGATGATGTACACCCAGCTGGATCAACCGCCCAAACGTCTTGGCAATGCACACCCCGACATTAACCCTTACGATATCATCAAGTGCAAAGACGGGTATATGACTCTGGGCATCTCCACCGACCCCCAATGGGCTGCCTTCTGCCACCAGTTCGGTAGGCCGGAGTGGGCAGAAGATCCCAAATACAAGGAAATGGAACCCAGAGGCCTGAATTACTTCAACGATCTGCGCCCCAAGCTGGAAGAGTTTCTGCAAAACTTCACCATGGAAGAACTGGACAAAGGTTGCATCTCCGCCAAAATTCCAGCAGCCCCCTGCAACACAGTAACCATGGCTATGGAAGATCCCCAGATCAAGATCCGCAACATGGTTGTGGAAGTGGAAGATGCCAGACTTGGCAAAATTAAGATGGTGGGTAAAACCGGAAAATTCCATCAAGATAACCAAGAGGACAACCAGTTTGAAAGTGCACCGGATTTAGGCCAGCACAACGAGCATTACTACAAAAACATTCTCCATTTTAGCGATGAAAAGTATGCTGAGCTTGTTGCAAACGGACTTATCTAACAATCCTAAAATAAGCTTTGCCGCGGAAATTGGTGATGTACTTGGTACAGCATTTAGAAAGGAGAATAGAAATGGGGAAATATAAACAACCCTTTGAAGGAATAAAAGTATTGGATTTTACACAGGCTTTGGCCGGTGTATTCTGCGCGTGGCAGCTGGCGGATTTGGGTGCCGATGTTTGGAAGGTGGAGCGCTACGGCTATGGCGACCAATCCAGATCCTGGCCACCATTTATCAATGATCTCAGTGCACTGTATGCATCTTTTAACCGCAACAAGAGAAGCATCAGCATAGACACAGCAAAACAAGAAGGCAAAGACCTGGTGTTGGAGCTTGTTAAGGATGTTGACGTTGTCCTGGAAAACTTCAAGGTAGGCACCATGGAAAAGCTGGGCATTGGATACGAAGAGCTTATTAAGGTTAATCCCAAGCTGGTGTACGGTTCCATTTCCGGATTTGGCATTGAGGGGCCTTTGTCCGCCCTTCCTTGTTATGACAATGTTGCCGCCGCCAGAGGTGGCTTGTCCAGCAGATCCGGCCGCAAAGACGGCCCACCTGTCAAACCCGGCTATTCGGTTTGCGACAACTGGACCGGTCTGAATCTCTTTAACGCAGTGTCTATGGCACTGGTTGAACGAGAAAAAACCGGTAAAAGCGTGCGGGTAGATGTTTCCATGACCGACTGCTCCTTCTACATAAACGATTGGCCTATGTTGGAATACTCGGTATATGGAACGGTTCCGGAAAGAAACGGAAACCACGATCCCAACGTTGCACCCTACGGCGAATACCAAGCCAAGGACGGCTATGTTGTATTTGCAGTTACCACCGAAAAAACCTGGGGCAAATTCTGTACTCTACTTGGCCTTACCCATCTTTTGGAAGATGAACGGTTTGCAGACAACGGCCAGAGGGTGAAAAACCTAGATGCCCTTATCCCTGAAATTGAAAAGGTTACCAAAACCATGGGCAAGTTTGAGATTGAACGGCTGTTGGCTTCTAAATTTGTGCCAGTTGGTGCTGTTATGACTGTGCCTGAAGTTATGGTCTCCAAACATGCATTGGATACCGAAATGGTGCATGTTATGGATCAACCGGGGATTGGCAAGCTGTTTACAACCGGCATCCCAGTTCATTTTAGCAAAACACCGGGCAGCATCCGCAGTGCATCGCCGCTTCTTGGTCAGCATTCGGTGGAAATTTTGAAGGAAGCCGGATTCCCGGAGGACCGCATTAACCAACTTGTTGCCGACAAGGTGGTTGAGGTATATAATGGTTAAATAAATATCAAGCCTTGCGGCAGGTTTTCTGCCGCAAGGCACATATTCGATGGAGGTACATATGAATTTTGAATTATCGCCAGAGCAATTAATGATTCAGAAAACTGCTAGACAATTGGCTCAGGAAGTTTGCGAACCAATTGCTGCCGAGATAGATAAAAACCACCAGTTTCCCTGGGAAGCCTTTCGCAAACTCACCGAATGCGGCTTGATGGGCGTGGGCTTTGATCCCAAATACGGCGGTTCCGGCATCGACAGAATTGCCCAGGTTATCATTAACGAAGAGATTGCCAAGGTGTGCGCCACCACCTCTTCGGTATTTTCTATTCACCAGGGTTCCCTCTATGGTATTGAAATGCATGGAACCGAAGAGCAAAAACAAAAATACTTGCCTCAACTGCTCCAGGGCAATGTAGTGGGCGCGTTTGCCCTAACAGAGCCAAATGCTGGTTCGGATGCTGCTGGTGTGCAAACCGTAGCGGTGGAAGACGGCGATGATTATATCCTCAATGGAACCAAGTGCTTTATCACAGGCGGTGCTTCTGCCGGCATTTACACTATCTTTGCTATGACTGCCCCCGAAAAGAGAACCAGGGGCATCTCCGCATTCATTGTGGAAAGAAACACCCCCGGCTTCAAAATCGGTAAGGTGGAGGAGAAGATGGGCATCACCGGTTCCGAAGCTGCCGAGCTTATCTTCGAGGATGTTCGCATTCCCAAGAAGAACCTGCTGGGCCAAGTGAACAAGGGCTTTGAGTACGCCATGGAAGCCATTGACATCAACCGCGTAACTGTTGCTGCATCCCAGGCTCTGGGTATTGCTGAAGGCGCATTCGAGCACGCTGTAAAATACGCCAAGGAAAGAAAGCAATTTGGCAAGCCCATTATCTATCAGCAGGGTATCGGCTGGTATCTGGCTGAAATGAAAGCCAAAATTGAAGCATCTAGATGGCTTGTATATAACGCAGCCTGGAAGCTGAACAAAAAAATGCCCTGCACCATGGAAAGTTCAATTGCCAAGCTCACTGCCTCCGAAACCGCTCGCTTTGTCACCAACCTTTCACTGCAAATCCATGGTGGCTACGGCTTCATGAAGGATTATCCCATCGAAAGAATGTACAGGGATGCAAAAATTACCGAAATTTATGAGGGCACAAACGAAATCCAGAAGCTGGTTATTTCCAGAGGCCTGTAATTCCTGTCGTTAGGATACATTTTTATTTGTGGAGGAAATATGAAGATTATAGTTTGCGTTAAGCAGGTTCCAGATACAAACGAAGTTAGAATCAACCACGAAACCGGAACCTTGATTCGTGACGGTGTACCCAGCATCATCAATCCCGATGATCTCAACGCCATCGAAGAAGCAGTTCGCCTCAAGGAAAAACACCAGGATGTACATGTTACCGTTCTGTGCATGGGCCCACCCCAAGCGGATGTGGCGCTGAGAGAAGCTTTGGCTATTGGTGCCGATGAGGCTATTCTGCTTTCGGACAGAGCCTTTGCAGGATCCGACACCTGGGCAACCGCCACCATTCTGGCAGCTGCTATCAAAGCCATTGGCGAGTATGATATTATCTTCTGTGGCAGACAAGCAATTGACGGAGATACCGCACAGGTAGGGCCGGAAATTGCAGAATTTTTGGATCTGCCCCAGATCAGCTATGTGCAAAACCTCACCATAGAAGGCAACAAGGTGATTGCAGAAAGAAAATTGGAGGACGGACATCTGGTCATAGAATCCCCCATGCCGGTTCTGCTCACTGCCATTAAAGAGCTGAACAAACCCAGATACCCCCATGCAAAAAGAGTATACGACGCATACAGCAACGCCGACAATGTAAAGAAGTGGTCTATCGCCAATGTGGATGTGGATCTTACCCAAATCGGCGTAAAGAATTCTCCCACCAATGTGTATAAGAGCTTTGTTCCCACCAAGGAATTCAAAGGTGTTAAGCTCACCGGATCCCCCAAAGAGGTTTCTCGGCAGCTGGTGGATGAGTTCAAAACAATGCATATTATTTAGGGGGATGAACACATGTCGAATGCAAAGGTAAACAGCGGAATTAACCTAAAGGACTGGAAAGGCGTTATGGTTCTGGCCGAACAGCGGTACGGAAAGGTACTGAATGTATCCTTTGAACTGTTGGGCGCAGGAAGAAGACTGGCTGACATCGTAAAATCCGATTTAACCGTTGTGGTGGCCGGACATAACATAGAAAACGAAGTAGAAAAGCTGCGGCACTATGGCGCAGACAAGGTGGTTTACATCCAGCACGAGTTGTTGGAAACCTACACTACCGATGCCTACACCAAGGTAATGGCAGACTATATCCTGGAAGTAAAACCCGAGGCTGTGTTGGTTGGTGCAACTGCAGTGGGCAGAGATTTGGCTCCCAGAATTGCTGCCAGAGTGGGAACCGGCCTTACCGCCGACTGCACCGCTTTGGATATCGACGAGACCGACGGCAAGCTGTTGCAAACCCGTCCGGCTTTTGGCGGTAACCTGATGGCAACCATTATCTGCCCCAATAACCGTCCACAGATGTCCACCGTACGCCCGGGTGTTATGCAAAAGCCATCCTTCACCGACGCCATATCCAATTTGGTGAAGGTAAACCCCATGCTCACCGGTTCGGATATTCTGGCAAAGGTGTTGGAAGTGGTTAAGGAAAACAAAGAATCTGTTTCCCTTGGCGATGCCGAGTTTATTGTATCCGGAGGCCGTGGCGTTGGCGGTCCGGAAGGATTTGCGCTGATCAAGGAGCTGGCGGAAGCATTGGGTGGCACCTATGGCGCCTCCAGAGCCGCAGTGGACAGCGGCTGGATCGAAGCAAACCGTCAGATAGGCCAAACCGGCACCACTGTCCGTCCAAAGGTATACATAGCTTGCGGTATTTCTGGTGCCATCCAGCATCTGGCTGGCATGTCTGAATCCGACTGCATTGTGGCAATCAACAAAAATGGTGATGCTCCTATTTTTAGTGTCGCCCATTTTGGCATTGCAGGGGATTTGTTTAAGGTTATACCA
>CAYNCW010000210.1:0-5638 GCA_964395635.1 uncultured Oscillospiraceae bacterium | reverse complement strand
GAAAATTTGCGGAAGGGCTTTTGCAAAGAAAACTACTGGTGCTAATTTTATTTGCCGTGGCAGTGGTGATATCTGGTGTATTATCAAAAGGGGTTAGCGTGAATTACAATATGGTGGACTATCTGCCGGATCAAACCCCTTCTACAATTGCCATGAACGTTATGAAACAATCCTACCAAAAAGCGGTTCCCAATGTTCGTGTTATGGTGAAAACTGTCACCATACCTGAGGCTTTGGAATACAAAGAGCGGCTGGCAGCGGTGCCGGGGGTAAAGGATGTAAACTGGCTAGATGATTACATAAACTGTAAGGTTCCTCTTTCGTTCCAAAATAAAGAGACAGTAAGGGATTGGTATACTGATAACAACGCAGTATACAGCTTGGCTATCGACGAAAGCATGCAGAAAGAAACTCTAATAGAGATACGGGAGATAATTGGTGAGGATGGTGCCATGAGCGGGAATCCGGTGGATACAGTGTCCTCCCAGCTTAGCAGCAGCACAGAAATAGCAAAGATGATGCGAATCATTTTGCCCATTATATTGATTATACTTATCTTCACTACCTACTCATGGGCTGAACCACTGCTATACCTGGCCAACATCGGCATAGCAATAGTGCTAAACAATGGAACCAACTTTTTTCTAGGTGAAATATCCTTTATTACAAAAACAACCGCAAGCATATTGCAAATGGCCTGTTCTATGGATTATTCTATATTCTTGCTGGATAGGTTTGCAGAGTATCGAAAAGAGGGGCTTGGTGCCAAGGATGCTATGGTGAACGCACTAAGTAAATCCACAGCTTCTGTTTTGTCCAGTGGGCTTACAACCGTTGTTGGATTTGCAGCCCTTATTATTATGCAATTTAAAATTGGGGCGGATATGGGTATTGTTCTTGCCAAGGGTATTGTATGTTCTCTGCTGGTAACCTTGATACTTATGCCTTGTTTGACAATGCTGATCTACCCTTTGCTGGACAAAACCAAGCATAAATCCTTTATGCCGTCCTTTCACAAGCTAGGTGTTGGGACAAACAAAATAAAGGGCGGGGTAACTCTTTGTGTGCTCTTACTTGTTGTACCCTGTTTTTTAGCAGGACAAAATATATCTTTTCATTATGGTATGTCAAAAATGACTGGGCCGGAATCCAAGGTTACCATAGATAGAAATACCATCAATGGGTCGTTTGGGGAATCTACAACCTTCGCACTGGTTGTGCCTCAAGGAAGCTTAGCGGTGGAGACCGAGCTTAATGCAAAGCTAAAGCAGCTGCCATATGTTTCTTCGGTGGTATCCTATGTTGAGACAATAGGCAATGCCATACCGGCAGAATTTTTGCCCGAAGATAAGATTAGCCAGATAAACTCCGATACATACACAAGATTTATCATCTCTGCGCGAGTGCCTCCCGAAAGTGATACCACATTTTCAGTTATTGAAGCCATACGATATACAGCAGGAGAATTTTATCCGGGGCAATATCACCTTGCTGGGGAAGCGGTAAATGTGTATGACATAAAGGATACCATTACCAAGGATAACCTAAAGGTGAATCTACTATCCATTGGTGCTATAGCAGTTATATTGCTGATAACCTTAAAATCTTTCAGCCTGCCGTTTATTCTGCTGCTTGCCATTGAATCCTCTATCTTTCTCAACGTAGCCTTTCCCTACTTTGCAGGGGATTCGTTAAATTATATCGGTTATCTGATCATCAGCTCAGTTCAACTTGGAGCCACTGTTGACTATGCCATTCTGTTTACAAACCGCTTTATAGAAAACAGGCAGTCGTACAATAAAAAACATGCGGCTATTCAAACCATAGCAGATACTGGGGGCAGCATTATTACCTCTGGCACCATACTCATATCAGCCGGGCTGGTTTTGGGCTATATTTCTACAAATATGCTCATTAGCCAACTGGGTATCCTTTTGGCAAGGGGGGCGTTCCTTTCAGTAATTTTGGTGCTGGCTTTTTTACCTACTTTACTGATATGGCTGGAGCCCTTTGTTTTAAAAACCACAGTGGGACTAAGCAGTCGGTTTTTGCTGCCACATGGCAAAGGAGCACATAAAACCTGTGGTCACTCCAATGAGCAAATGGATTGTGCAGAGGCAAAATAAGCGCGTTAGCATTTTTAGAAATCAGGAGGGTACCATGAAAACCTGGATAAAGCATATAGTCAGTATATCCCTAGCAGTTTGTATAGGCTGTGCTGCCACTGTTTCAGTGTTTGCTAAAGCAGAGCCAACTGAAAAAGAGGAAGTAGTGTATTTTAACCTGGACAGCAGTGGAAAGGTGGATGCTGTTTATGTTGTGAATATATTTGACACCACACCAGGCCAAACAATAGTGGATACAGGCAGTTATAGCCAGGTGAAAAACCTCACTACTACCGATACGATTGCAATAGACAGGTCGGTTATTACTGTAAAGTCCAAGGGGGGGAAGTTTTATTACGAAGGGGCTTTGGCAGATCCGGAAAACCCTTGGGATATAACTGTAGCCTATACCCTTGACGGCAAAGCCATAGACGGATATGTGTTGGCGGGAAAAAGCGGCGATCTCCAGATTGACTTACGCATTCACCACAGCAAGACTATCCATGAAGTATATAAAGACAACTACGCAGTGCAAGCAACAATAACCCTAAATACTGAGACCTGCAAAAATATTGTTGCGAAGGATGCTACCATATCCAATGTAGGCAATAAAAAACAGTTATCCTATGTGATTATGCCGGGAAAAGAAAAGGATATCACAGTAACTGCTAGTGTTAACAACTTTGAGATGGACGGTATTCAGATCAACATGATACCTATGTCCATGAATATAGATAGCCCCAATACCGATGAGATGAAGGGAAGCCTTGAGGATTTAAAAGGCGGTGTCCAGGAGCTGGACGATGGGGCAGGGGAGTTGGATGACGGCGCAAGCACACTGCTTGATGGGGTTATGGATTTACAGAAAGGTGTACAGGAGCTGAAGGATGGAGCCAAGGACCTGCGGGATGGGGCATTTGCGCTCTGGGACGGAACTGCAGAACTTTACCGAGGCATAGACAAATTCGATGATGGAATGAGCAAATTGTCTGAGGGAGTTCACGCCTACAGAATGGGCATATCCGGGATAAAGAGCAAATCCCCTGAAATTGTGAATGCTTCGACTCAAGTTCTTGCAGGACTGAACAAGCTTTTATCCGGTATGGTTGCACCAAATACAAAGAGCATAGAGCTTTCTGTGCAGCAGGCAATAGAGCTAAAAGTGGGCTCTCAAGGGTATTTAGAAACCTTGGATTCTTTAATTGACCAGTATACCCATAAGTTGGACGCCTTAACAGGTTCCTTGGGTGCTAGCGACTCCCAAGAGGTGCAGCAATTGGCGGAAACAGTTGAAATTTATAAGAGCTTGCGGGCAGAGTACAAACAGATAAACGATGGTGTCTCAGCTATGGTAGATACTTCCATTGAACAGGCCCAAACTATGCTTCTGCTTGGGGATGCCCTGATGACATTAACCACAGAGTACAACAAACTGCATACTGGAATTATTCAGTATACAACCGGTGTTAGCGAGTTACATTCTTCTTTTGGGGAGCTTTCAGACGGGTTTGATAAAGTATATGACAAAACCGGAGATTTACAGGATGGAGCCAAAGACTTGAAAAAAGGTGCCAAAGAGATGTACAACGGCACCTACGATTTACAGGACGGTGTGGGTCAGCTCAGTGATGGGACAGTGGATTTACAGGATGGAGCTACCCAACTAAAAGATGGAACAAGTAAGCTAAAAGATGGAACCACGGATTTTAGAATAGAAACCCAGGACATTGATACAAAAATAGATGATGAAATAGAGAAGATGCTGGATCAATATCGCAATACTGAGTTTACGCCGATTTCCTTTGTGGATAATGCCAATACAAATGTAAAGTCAGTTCAATTTGTTATGAAAACCGAGGATATTTCCATACCACAAACCGTTCAGGAGCCTGTGCAAGAAGAGCCTAAGCTTACGATTTGGCAACGGTTTTTGAAGCTGTTTAACCTGCTATAAGGGTGATGCTCACTACTCTTGCGTAGTTGAATAGGAAAAAGCAAGGCTGATAGACACTGTCTGCCAGTCTTGCTTTTTTGAGTCAAAGAAGGATATGTGTAGGGTATGCCGACTAAATACTATAGCCTGTATTGTTATATTTTTCAGATTCCGTTTGGGTATACTGGATGCTTGGAAAAGCGTTGGTATGCATTGACTGTTTCAGGGCTACACCGGGCTCCAGTGTATAGTTATCCACCAGCTCCTTGAGTACCTGGGCAAGCTTGGAAAGTTCCTCGCTGAAAGCAGCACTTTCATTGGCGGTGGAGGTATTGGTTTGTACAACCCCAGAAATTTGCTCCACATTGGTTGTGATCCGGGAGATAGAACTGGCCTGCTGGTTGCTCTCGCAGGCAATTTCATCAATTAGACGAATAGCCTCCACTTCAGCATCCACCGTCTCGCGAAGGGAATTTGCTGCATTGTCCACAATATGTACGCCATTATCCACGGCAAGTATGGTTCCCTCAATGAGCGCTGTCGTATTTTTGGCAGCCTCGGCTGATTTACCGGCTAGGTTTCGCACCTCGTCGGCAACCACAGCGAAACCTTTACCGGCCACACCGGCGCGGGCAGCTTCAACAGCTGCATTTAATGCCAGAATGTTGGTCTGGAATGCAATATCTTCAATGGTTTTTATGATATGCTTGATCTGGCCGGATTTTTGGCTAATATCATTCATGGCATCAATCATTTCCAGCATATATTGATTGCTCTGCTCCACCTGTTTGCCCACCATTTGGGCCTTATTGTTGGCATTTTGCGCGTTTTTGGCGTTATGATCCACCTGCTCCTTAATTTCTCCAATAGAAGCCACCAAACTTTCCAGTGCTTGCGCCTGCTGCTGAACACCGTCGTTTATCAGCTGAGCACTGCTGTATGACTGTTCTGAGCCACCTAAAATCTGGTCGGCTAACAAGGATATTTTACTGATAATATCCCGGTTATTTTCCACCATTTCAGAAAGTTTGAGAGACAAAACATCCTGTTCCGAACGAATATGCACATTGGTTGTGAGATCGCCATTTGCCACATGCTCCACTATATCACGCCACTCCTGCATAAGCTCCACCAAATCCGCAACCGACCGCAATGTCTGCCCCACCTCGTCGTCTGATACCATGGTTGTATCAATGGTAATAGACAAATCCCCAGTAGTGACAATTTTGTTGGTGGTGTCGTTTAAGTAGTGCAGCGGCTTAAGTAGCTTTCGGGTTATGCGTCGGGTTAAAACAAGTACAGTAGCAATGCTGAGTATAAGCATAATGATGACGATAATGGAGGTGAATATAGCTGCAGAATAGATTTCGTTTACAGGAATCACCGATACCACAACCCAATGCTGTCACGATAGGCATGAGCTTTTCGTTCCCGTAAACCTTATCCAATCTGGCCTTCTCCACGTTGAGCATCTTGCCCCACAGTGGTAGAATCGCTTGGAAACGGCGGTCACGTCCTGCTTTGGCAGAGCCACCGGCGGAATCTCCCTCAACGATGTAGATTTCCGTCATGGTGGTATCACGTTCGGAGCAGTCGGCGA
>CAYNCW010000209.1:0-5678 GCA_964395635.1 uncultured Oscillospiraceae bacterium | reverse complement strand
TATGAAGGAAGCGGTTTTACATGGTGGTCATTTATTAACAATGAAACTTATGACAATAACCCAGTAAACGGGAATTATGGATGGCATACAGCGGAGAACCCATCTGGTGTGACTGATGCGTATTTCACTGTCCGTTTTCGTCAGAAGGGAACCTCGAATGAATCATATTACCACAACTCCGAACCGGCAAGCTATTACATTGATGGTGTGACGCTGTTCCCGCGTAGCGGAGCGGGCGCCTACAGCCGCTTTGCCAAGGACGTGGATGTGTATGTCAGCAACGAGGCTCCTATATATGCAAATCCACCAAGCGGATATAATGATACCAACTATGTACCTGGCGATGGTGCAGTGGATACTGGAACATTGGGTACTCTGGTAGCCACAGAGACTCTGAACTATCCCACCGGAGATAGTGACAAGGCTGTTATTACGTTCCCCAATCTGGTGCAGGGCTCCTATGTGACGTTGCATGTCAAGAACGTGCACGGTGGCAACGTAATCAACATTTCGGATATGACTATTCAGGCCTACGAGGATGATCTCAGTGTGACAGGCGTTACATTGGATAAAAAATCTCTTCGCATGACACCTGGAACAACCCGTCAGCTGAGTGCCATAGTGGCTCCGGCCAATGCAGAAAACAAGAACGTAACCTGGCAGTCCAGCAACACAGCAGTGGCCACGGTCGATGGGACTGGTCTAGTAACTGCGGCGGCTAATGGAACGGCCACCATCATAGTCACAACAGTAGAAGGTGCTTTTAAATCAGAATGTTTGGTCACTGTGAATGATGTTGCCTCTGCTGGTGACCACATCTACGTGTCAAAAACCGGTGACGACGACAACATTGGCACCGAGGATTCTCCTGTTGCAACGCTTCAAAAAGCTGCAGAACTGGCACGAGGCGAGGATGGAAGCATTACTGTAACAGTTGCTGAAGGTAAGTACTTCCTCGAAGACCCATTAATCTTGACTGCTGAGGACAGCGATGTAAGCTGGATAGCAGATGGCAATGTTGTCTTAACTGGTGCCAAGGATCTGGGAGAGCTGACATGGACACCGTATAAAGATGGTATTTATGTGGCTGATGTTCCCAGCAACCTGAGCATTGACCAACTGTTTGTGGGTGGTCAGCAGCAGATCCAGGCTCGTTACCCGAACTACAATGCAACCCAACCGCTGCAGGGCTGTACTAACTTTGCCGATATTAAGGCAAGAGCGGCAGGATACAACAACCCAACCACTGGCTTCATTCGTGCGCTACACTGGCATCTTTGGGGAGGTATGTCCTATAACATCACCGGGAAGGACAACAGTGCCATTGGGCTTTCCTTCGAATGGGTAGGAGATAACAACCGTATGGACGGTGCTAATCCTAATACCACTGCAGGTATGAGGGATGGCCGAGTTATGGTGGAAAACATTTTCGAGGAGCTCGATTCTCCAAAAGAGTGGTTCTATGATAAGAACAACGGCAAGCTATATTTCTATCCTGAAAATGTATCGGAGCTTGATGCGCTTGTGGAAGGTGCAGTGACCGAAGAGCTAATCCATATTAACGGTGTAGAGGACGGCGTTCAGGCAACCGATATTACCTTCGATGGGTTTACCCTGGAGAATACAGCCAGAACCATGTTTACGGGAACCTATGTGCCGCTGATGCGTGGTGACTGGTGTGTAGTTCGCTCCGGCGCACTCTTTATGGAGAATGCCGAGAATGTAACCTTTATGAACGGTACAATAAGAAATATTGGCGGTAACGCGGTGTTCATGAGTGGACATAACAAGGAAAATAAGATTTACAACAACGAGATTTACAACATTGGTTCCTCCGGTGTTCAGATGGTGGGAGATCCAGATTCCTGCCGTGAGCCATCATTTTGGGAACTGTATGGTGATTTGAAACCTGAAGTTGCTTCCTATTATATTCACAAAACCACCATCGAGGACACGACGCCTGGTCCTGTCAAGGATCACTATCCGGTGGGTTGCGTGATTGAAGAAAACCACATTAAAAATGTGGGTATTTGGGAAAAACAGTCCAGCCAGGTTAATCTGTCTGTTGCTGCGGACATTAAAATATTGAAAAATACATTTAACGAAGGCCCCCGCGCTGGCATCAATATATGCGATGGTACCTTTGGAGGGCACGAAATTGCATATAACGATGTATTTGATGTTCAAAAGGAAACTGATGACCATGGTATGTTTAATTCATGGGGTCGTGACCGTTTCTGGTCTTTAAACGGTTTTGACATTCAGGGTAACAACGGAGCAGCCAAGGAGCCATACAGTCGTATTGATGTTGTCAAACCTATTGTAATCCATGATAACAGAATGCACTTTGGCGGGCGCCTCGATGGCGGGACCACCTTCGGCATAGATTTAGATGATGGTTCCTCCAATTATAAGATTTACAATAACCTTTGCCTAAATATGGGTATAAAACTTAGAGAAGGCTTCCATCGCGAGGTCTACAACAATATTCTTGTCAATGGGCAGATAAATTTGCATTGTACCTTTGCCGACTCTAACGATAAGATATATGGCAATATAGTGATTAAGGGAACGCCATATTCTTTGGCGGCCACAGATCAGAATCGCTTTTCCTTGAGTAAGGATATAATTGAGAAGAACGGTTTTTATGATCTGGGTGCACAGATTACATTCCCGGATTTCTGGAGTGCACTGGGCTATGATGCAAACTCTTCCAAGGGAGGATTTGATCCGGAATTTACCAATGCTGCTAAGAATGACTATACCATTGGTAATGCCACTCTTATGAATCATATCGGTTTTGAAAACTTCTCTATGGATCAGTTTGGCAAGACTGGATGTGCGGATCAGTCTCCTTACTATGAAAAGACCAGTCCCGATAGCAACACCGATATCTTGCAAAAAGAGAACTGGAACGGCGCTGTGATTTCTGCACTAAATGATGCAATCATGACCGTCACCTCCAACGGCAGCCTTAATGGTGTATATCTGGACACGGTGCCTGAAGGTAGCTTGGCTTATGCGTATGGCTTCCGGCAAGGTGATGTAATGCAAAGTGTCAACAACGAGGCTCTGGGTTTGAAGGCTACTTTCCATCCTCTCTATGCAAAGGTGACTCCAGGTGTAGAGGTGACCATCAATGTGCGTCGTAATGGTGAGTACAAGGATATTACCTTTATTCGCAAGGACATCATTAACATGGTGGACGATACCGATAGCTCCGTAGTGTTTAACGGTGCTTGGTCTGCTCAGGCTAATATTCCAAACACGGCCAACTCATATAACAGAACCTTCCATTCGCATTACAACCAATTCGGAGGGAACAGCAGTGCCTTTGTTGAGCTGGCTTTCTATGGCAACAGCATCTCTGTTTTGGGTAGAAAGGAAGCCGCCGCAGTTACATATAGTGTTGTCATTTCCAATAGTAGCGGTACGCAGATTGTCAACACCACAGTCGATGCTACTAAGGGAACCTATGGCGATCAGCAGTCGATTTATGTCTGGGATGCTCCGGCTATGGGCAACTATACCATACGCTTGACCCCTGTCACGAACGGCTGGGCGGTTATTGATGCCTTCCGTGTGACCGGACAGATTTCAGAAAACGCAAAAGAAAATCTGGCACTCAGCATAGAAAAGGCAGAGACTTTGGGAGCGATTAATACAAAGTATGTCCCCACTGATTGGAATGCTTTGCGTGCAGAGCTCGTGGCAGCAAAGGCTATTTACGCCGATGAAAACGCCAGCGATCAGGCAGTCGATGCTGCGAGAATTGCATTAGACGCAGCGTTCAGTGCACTTCGCACGTGCCTTAGTGACGAAAGCAATACTTTTGTGCCAAATAGGACCACCCGCGGTAACTATTTTGAGGTGTACAGTTCTAATGGTGAAAAGGACGGCGGAAACAAGGATGCTGGAAACGGCCAGTGGATGGTTCGTGTTGCCCAATGCGATACTATATTTAAGGGCGCATACCTAGAAATGGTGGGCACGTTTAAATCATTTACAGTCAGCGGTTACGATAAAGCGGATACAGCCGACTTTATCGTGGAGGTTACTGACTTGGAAACGAACGCTGTAACTAAATACCCATCCTCCTTGACACGCAACCGTGTAGGTATTGTGGATACTGCCAAACTGGAAGGCCTCAGCGGTAAACCGCAGAGAATCCGCATCATTCATAACTATGACAATCAAGGGTCAGATTACTATATGGAGCTTCAGCGTATCTCCTATACCTGCGCGCCGCTTACGGGAGAGGCTTTGGAAATCGTGTCCCTGGACGAGGTTCATGTAACTGCATCGTCCTACGGCGTAATCCCCACACTACCCGGTACGGTAGAAGGTACATACTCCACAGGCGGCAAAGCTGTCTTCAATGTAACTTGGGATACGTCGGCACTGGATAACGGTAACGCAATAAACGGCTCCCAGGACGTAATACTTGTAACCGGCACAGTCAACGGCTCTGACGTTAAGGCAAAGGCCTATATTACAGTGAAAAACATCGCCTTGAAAAATACCATGGGTGCGAGCGTAGCTATAAGCCACAATCAAATTGCTCCCTTTGGCGTAAAAGGCATTTATAAGCTGTTCAACAGGCAGAACGAAGAAAAGAAGGTTCAGCTGATTCTGGCATGTTATTCCGAAACCGGCAAAATGATTTATGTCAAGACGGAAACAAAAACGCTGAAGGCAAACGACTATAACGAATTTCTTATCAATCTGGATATACCGGAGGATATTGCCCTTAAAACCATGACTTTCAAAGCGTTTGTATGGGAGAAGGATACCCTTGTCCCCCTTACCAAAGCGACGCAAGAGCGACATATTTGGTAAAATCGTGGAAACCCGCATGGATGGTAGCTTCTTCACAGGTTACGATGTTTCTGTAACAAGCGGAAAGCTGAAAGAGCAGCTAGACATCGGCTCTCAATTCCTCAAGCAGTTTGACGTAAACAGACTGGCGGCATCCCTGTATGTCAATAACAAATCGTCCCAATCCCCCGCTCAAGTTTACGGGGGATGGGAAGGCGGGGGTCTCCCCGGCCATACAGTGGGACACTATCTGTCTGCCTGTGTAAACATGTATATGCAAACTGGCGACGTTGACTTCAAAAACAGAGTGGATACATTGGTGAAGCTCATTGGCGGTTCGCAGTATGACGATGGTTTTGTGGGCGGTTGTGAAAAGAGCAGTTTGGACTATGTGTTCCAAAACCCCACAGCTTTCACAGCAGGCGGATATAACGGTGCATTCCTGAATAACGTTTGGGCACCTTGGTATTCCATCCACAAAATATACGCCGGTTTAATCGATGCCTATACCTATATGGGTAATGAAAAGGCGCTGGAAATTGCCGAAAGCATGGCCATGTACGCGTACAATGGTACCAATAAGCTGGTTGGTGTTCCCGACCCCAATGGACATGTGGATCGAATGGACTACATGCTGGAGGGCGAATACGGCGGCATAAACGAATCCTTTGCCCAACTGTACGAAATTACCGGAAAGTCTGAATACCTTGAACTTGCTAAGCGGTTTAGCCATAAAGCGGTGATGGATCCTCTGTCAAAGGGGATCGACAACCTGTCCGGATTGCACGCCAACACCCAGATTCCAAAAATTATCGGTGCTGCGAAGATTTACACGGTAATGCCTAAGGACGATCCCGATC
>CAYNCW010000208.1:0-5692 GCA_964395635.1 uncultured Oscillospiraceae bacterium | reverse complement strand
ATAGTGCTTTAGCGTTTCTTTTTTTGCATTCTGATGCAATCTATCACCTGCTTATTTTCCAGTTTAAACAACAGCAATTATGGCATTTTAATGAAATAACCATTAGAACCCACCCAGGTGTGGTCAGCTCCCGTAACTACTCCAACAACTGTATAGGTTCTTTGTGACCCAAAACAAGCGGACTGCTCAAAAGCGGTCCGCTTGTTTATGCTTGTTTCCTTTTTAGTGGGAAGTGAATTTCTACAACCCCGCTGACTTCATCAGTCCATTCCACCAAGGCATTTACTGTTGTTCTTGTAATGGAGGATCCTCTTTAATTGGATCAAACATCAGCCTTAATGGTCTCTATATCTGCTTTGAGTATAACCATATCAGTCTTTATGACGCTTGTCCCTGCCTTCAATGCACCTAATTGGCCGTTAATGCCCCTATGTCTGCCTGCATGGTATTCAATCTGCTATGAATTGGGTCTAAAAGCGATTGTATTGCCTGTAAATCCTCTTTAGTCAATGCCATCTCTTTACCCCCATATTAATAGTATACCTGTTCTTTTTTGGTTTTGCAATGGTAATGATCCATAAAAAGCATTGGTATTTACAATACACGTCATTTTATTTATAAGCTATAAGCCCTCAGTTCTTTCGATAACCTTTGTGAATGCTGATGATCCAATTAAAAGAAGCAATGACTCCTATTTACTATCAGCCAGCTTCTACTTTGTTTATTCACTGATTGTTGGTTCAATCTCTCTAATCAAGAGGACTTGGGGTAAATTTAGTTGAGCAATCTGGCAGTATGTGTTACAATAACACTTAACGCTAAACACATATGACAGCATGTATATGCACAATTAAAAAGTTTGAGGTGACTGTATGCAGAACTTTTCCTTTATGCCCATGGGGGCAGGCACTATTATTGACCGCGCCTTCCGGATATACCGGCGGAACTTTGCATCCATAGTTTTGTTCTCCACCCTTATTGGTGGCTCTGCCGCGCTATTACTGTCGCTGCTGAGGATGGGACCCGCTGCCTTTTCCAGCACTAGTCTGACAAATATACTAATGGGGGCCATAAACGGTGATATCGATTCGGTGCTGGAAAGCTACTATACGGCTACTCAGGCGGTGAGTACAGCCTCTACTATTGGCAATGTACTGAGCTTTCCTCTGGGGCTGCTGACTACAGTTTTGCTGACACCGCTTGTTACCGGTGGTATTAGCCTGATTGCTGTATCAGCGTTTTTTGGCCAGTCCGCCAGCCCAAAAGAATACCTTGGCCGTACCAAGCCTTTTTACGGCAAGCTGGTGGCCACCAGCTTGGCCCAGATATTGGTATCTATTTTAGGGGTGATTGTTATTGTCATTCCGCTGCTTATCACCACCCTTGTTGTTATCATCTCGGATGTTGCTAGCGGCGCTATTATAGCTTTGATAATCATTATGGCAGTTGCAACCATACTTGCAGCCTGTTTACTCACCTGTTTTTTAACCTTGGTATACCCGGTGGTGGTACATGAAAACCGCACTGGCTTTGGTGCCGTAGGCAGAGCCTGGAAGCTGTTTCGCCGCAAAATTTGGAAAACATTGGGGGTTTCTATATTGGCTTGGGGGATTGTGATCGCGCTTTCCACCGTGCTGGAAACCCTGGCTATGTTTCTGCCTATGTTTTTTGCAACGGTGCTTTCTACAGTGATAAGTACACTTTTAACCCCCATTTCCATTATTGTATCGGTGCTGCTGTATCTGGATATCCGCATGACCACAGAAGGCTATGACCTAGAGCTTCGTGCACAGCAGCAACAAAGTGGGCAAACCTCCACCGACTTGGAGGAATAGCCATGCTGCAAATACCGTCGGATGACACCATCCAGGCCGCTATCCAAGAAATTATAGACCGCCCTGAGTTCCAGCCACCGGAAGAAAGCCTGGTGCAAAGACTACTACAAAAGCTTTATGAGGCTGTTATTTCCCTGCTGGAAACCGCCCAGGATATGACAGGGGTACCAGTCTTGGTGTTGCTGCTGGCTATGGTGGCGGTGGCTGCGGTGTGTGCGTACCTGTTGCGCCGATTTTTCCGCAGCCGTAAGCTGAAAAACATTCCAGAGACTTTGCCGGACTTCGGGGATTTGTGGTGCTATGAGCATCCCTGGCAGGCAGTGGATGAATTTGCTGCCAAGCAGCAATACGCAGCTGCCCTGGTGTGGCTGTTTTCTGCCCACCTGCGGGATTTACAGAGCCAAAACCTTGTGGTAATTCACAAAAGTAAAACCAACTTTCAATATGAACAGGAGCTTGTCCAGAACAGATTTGATAAACTGGAGGAGTTTCGCAAGTTTAAGATGCTATTTAACGCAGTGCGGTACGGGGGAAGCGGGGTAACGGAGGAAACCTTTGAATGGTGGCACCAGTACGCCCTTTGTTATGCCCAAAGGAGGGATGCCGCATGAAGCGTGGTTTTATTCTCTGGTTGGTGCTGGGGGCGGTATTTGTTGGGGCAATAGCGCTGGTTGTGGGAAACCCCAACCCAAAAGAGCTGCCCTATTCTAGCCTTAGCACCAGCCCACAGGGCACCAAGGCAGCCTATCTACTGCTGGAGGAGCTTGGATTTCAGGTGCAGCGCAAAACCACCAAAAACTGGGACCAAGACGGTGTACTGTTGGCCCTGGGATCAGATTATCTTCCCCATACAGAAAACGCTGTGGTGTTGGATCAGGACTACCGCTTTACCAACCAAAGTATTCGGGACAATGCTGAGGAGTTTGTCCAACTGATGTGGCCTTATCGGGACCAGGTTATTGTCTTTGAGGAATATGGCCGCCGAATGTCTATTCTCTCATCAGAACCGGGGCAATCGGTGAGTCTATCAGCCATCACTCCAGCATGGCTTCAGATTTTATTGACCAATTTGTTGGCTGCCCTTTTGCTGTGTATGGCTTTTTACCGCCAGCGTCTGGGAGATCCGGTACCGCCGGAAGGGTTTTCCCGCCGAAAACCCTTGGAAGGGGTACAAGCCTTTGCAGGGGCTCTGTGGAAGGCCAAAGCTTATAAGGACTGTGCCGGGTACTATTATGCCTTCTTAACCCGTTCTGGGAACTTTTGGGATAAGGACAGGCAGCTGGAACAATCCCTGGAACACATAACCACCGAACAAGAAGCTTTGGCACTGGTAAACACCATGGACCAAAGGGTAAAGGAGAATAAAAAATGAAAGCAAATCAAGTAGCCTCCGCACTGTTTACGGAGATGTCCCGGGTTGTGGTTGGCCAAACCGAGCTCTGCCGTCTGCTCAGCGTTTGTCTGCTGGCGGGGGGCCACACCTTAGTAGAGGGTGCCCCGGGCCTGGGGAAAACCCTGGCAGCCCGGGCATTGGCCAAGGCAGTAGATATCCCCTTTAAACGGGTACAGTTTACCCCTGACCTAATGCCATCGGATATTCTGGGCACCAATGTCTTTGATATGCAAAGCGGTAGGTTCCTTCTGAGGCAAGGCCCCATCTTCACCGCACTGTTGCTGGCAGACGAAATCAACCGCACTCCGCCCAAAACACAGGCCGCTTTACTGGAGGCCATGGAGGAGGGGGCGGTTACCATTGATGGGGAACGCTATCCCCTACCTGCCCCTTTTATGGTGGTGGCAACTCAGAACCCCATAGAGTATGAGGGCACCTACCCCCTGCCGGAAGCCCAACTGGATCGGTTTATGATGAAGGTGACCATCTCTTATCCCCCTAGACAGGAGGAACAGCGGCTGCTGCAAAATGTACAAAACGGCTTTGACTCCCACCAAATTACCGAGATACAACCGGTGATTACCCCTCAGGATTTACTAGAAGCCAGAGAGGAAGTGCGTCGGGTACGGGTGGAAGAGTCCTTATTGGGGTATGTACTGGATATGATAGAGTCCACCCGAAACGATCCTAGAATTTTGTTGGGAGCCTCCCCCAGAGCAGGAATTGCACTACTCTCTGCCGGTAAGGCTATGGCGCTACTGGATGGGCGGGAGTACTGTGTGCCGGAGGACTTCCAATCCATCGTGCGGCCCACTCTGCGCCACCGGTTACTGCTAACCCCTGACGCCGAAATTGACGGGCTAAACCCCGACGGGGTTTTAGACAGCGCCCTGTCCCGGGTGCCGGTGCCCAGATGATGGGCTTTGGGATCACCAAGCGGTTTTTGTATGTACAGCTGGCTGCAATTTTTCTGGCGGTGCTGTTATCGGTCGCCCGGCTTCTCACCCCCCAGCTGGGGCTAATTCCCCTGGGATTGGTGCTACTTGCAGCGATTGTGGATTTTCTGCGTACTCCCGGCAAAAAGCGGTTTGGGGTAACCCGGCAGCTACCCGCCAATTTTGAGCAGTTCCAGGATGCCCAGATAGCTTTGGAGATTGTTTGCCCCCCAGGTAAGGCTTGGCATCTTAGGGTAGCTGACAGCCCTCCCCCTACCTTTCGCTGGGAACGAAAGGCCACTGCCTATCCCCGCCAGACCGGTAGTTTTGTCCACCGCTACACTGTGGTACCCACCCAGCGTGGTCTAGCGGACTTTGGTCGGTGTTACCTAGAGGTTGTGGGCAGCTGGGGGCTTAGTACCAAACGGTTAACCATCTCTTGTCCAGATACCCCCGGGATATACCCTAACCTGGAGCCTATGCGCCACTATCGGTTGCTGGCCCAACGAAATCAGCTGGCCAGAGAGGATGCAGCGCTTCACAAAATTCGTGGTGTAGGCACAGATTTTGCCGGTATCAAGGAATACACCCCCGACGACGACAGGCGCAAGGTAAACTGGAAAGCCTCCGCCCGCAGCGGCAAGTTAATGACCAATGTGTTTGACGTGGAAAAAAACAGGGAAGTTATCATTGCTGTGGATACCGGCCGGTGGATGCAGGCACCTATGGAAGAAGGCACCCGGCTGGACAAAGCTTTGGAACTGGCTGCTGCCATTATGCAGGTGGCCACTGCTTCCGGAGACCGGGTGGGGCTGGTGCTGTTTGGCACCCAGGTAACCCATTACCTGGCTCCAGGCAAAGGCACCGCCCATATCCAGACCTTTTTGCAGGGGCTCTACAGTGCTCAGCCCAGCCCCGGCCAGTCCAGCCTTGCTGCTCTAAGTGGAATGCTGCGACGCAAGCTAACGAGACGGGCTTTTGTTTGCTTGCTTACCTATCTGGATAACCCTGCAGAGGCAGCACAGGCAGCGGTGGATCTGATTCCCCTACACCGTCGTCACTCTCTCTATATTGCCTTGCTGGCAGATGTGGGGTTGGATGCTCTGTTGCAAACCCAGGCAGCCACTCCTGAGACAGTATATCTAAAAACGGCAGCTGCCTATCGCAAACAAGCCGAGCTAGGGGCAGCAGATCTGCTGCTGCGCCACGGTATCAACGCCCACGCCGCAGAGCCCAGCGACCTGCTTGTACGGTCGGTGCGGCAATACCTCTCAGTGAAGCGGTTGCCACAGTAAAGTTAAACCACACCGCATTAACGTCAGCCGCTAGGCCTATCCCTGCCACAACACTATGCGGACAACCACAGGCCCCTCAAGGCCGATAGCATGTATATTCTAAGGCAAAATCAAAACGCTTAAATATCAACCGGACGACCACAGGTCGCCCCTACAATGGCAGAGCGGATGGACTATGTTCGGCGGACGGCAGGGGTTTGGGATAGAGCACCTCTGTAAACCTCCGCCGAAATG
>CAYNCW010000207.1:0-5693 GCA_964395635.1 uncultured Oscillospiraceae bacterium | reverse complement strand
AGACTTTGTAGGTAAAGGAATAATATGAAAGTTTGGTGCAGAAAGGAGACAGTGGTGTGCGGGTAGCAATTATTGGATCACGCAACTGCGGACAGATGAACATACAAGCTATTTTGAACCATCTGCCTCCAGAGTGCAGCTGTATTATTAGTGGGGGAGCAACAGGTGTGGATAGCTTTGCACAGCAAGCAGCTGCGGAGCGGGGCCTTTGTTTTTTGTGCTTTGCACCGGAGTACGCAAAATATGGCAGACAAGCACCCTTAAAACGCAATCAACGCATTGTGGAACAAGCGGATATGGTGTTGGCTTTTTGGGATTTTGCATCACGTGGCACGGCCTATACCATTGTGCAGTGTATACGCAAAGGGGTGCCAGTGCGGATTATCGGACTAGATGAATGCTGTCCAAATACATCAGATGTCTGCCGTGCTAATCATTCTTGTGATGCTACTGCATTTTTGCAGGATAAGCAAAAGAAGGATTCACTAAAATAGTTGTCCCCAAATTTAATAATTTTGTAAATATTCTTTAAAATCATGCATTTATAAGCACTTTACTTATTGTTTACATTGCTTTATAATATAGATATGTTGACCTGAAATGGAGTGATTCAAACATGAAAGTGCTTATTTTAAACGCAGGCAGCACATCAATGAAATTTAAGTTGTATGATATGTCAAAAAACGGCTATGTATTGGCTGAGGGTAATTTTCAAAGAGTGGGAACAGAAAATGGTTGGGTTAAATATGTAACTGCCCACGGCAGCAAAAAGCAGTTTGAACAACCCCTGCCCACCCATGAAGATGCTTTGCAAAAGATTATAGAGCTGATAACAACAGGCGAAACCAAGGTTTTGGAGAGTATTCAGGAGCTTGGAGCAGTGGGGCACCGAGTGGCTAATGGTGGTGCAAAACTGGTAAAATCCACCCTGATTACCGAAGAGGTTATTCAGGAAGCTGTTGCCATTCAAGACATCACACCTCTCCACACACCACCGCAGGTAGCCACCATCCGTGCTTGCCAAAAGCTGTTGGGAGAAAATTTTCCCATGGTGGCAGGCTTTGATACGGCATTTCACCAAACAATGCCCCCGGTATCTTATATTTTTGGCATTCCTTACGAATACTATGAGAAATACGGCATTCGCCGTTTGGGTTTTCACGGTCTTTCCCACCAGTTTATTGTAGAGCGGTATGGGGAGATTTTGGGTCACAGCCTAGAAGGCACCAAAATTGTCACCTGCCACCTGGGTGGTGGCTCCTCGGTAACAGCAGTTAAGGACGGCAAAACCATGGACAACACCTTTGGTGTAGGAACAGGAGAAGGCCCCATAGGCGGAACCCGAGCCGGCACCTTTGATCATGTTGGCGTTGGGCTGATAATGAGCAAGGAAAACCTCAGCTATGATGAGGTAGAGGATATATTGCACCGCAAGGCGGGCTTGCTGGGCATCTCCGGTGTATCCGGCGATGAGAGGGAAGTGGAAGAAGCGGCAGCGGCGGGTAATGAGCGGGCAAAGCTAAGCTTGGACGTTATGGCCCATCAAATTAAAAAATACATCGGCTCTTACGCATTTGAACTGGGCGGACTGGATACCATTATCTTTACCGGTGGCGTGGGAGAAAACTCGGATTTAATGCGCTCCTTAATTTGTCAGGGTTTGGAGGCCTTTGGCATCAAGCTGGATCCCAAAGCAAATGTGGAGCATAACCGAACCGAACACTGTATATCCGCAGAGGATTCTAAAGTGGCTATCTGGATTATTCCCACCAATGAAGAGCTGGTAATTGCCCGGGATACCTATCACCTGGTGCAAGCTATAAAGCAGTAATATAGAAATAAGAAAGCGTACAGGTGAAATTGTGCTGGATTTTTTAACAAAAACCATTATTGTCACCGGACACTACGGAAGTGGAAAAACCAATCTGGCGGTAAACCTGGCCTTGGATTTAAAAAAGCAAGGCAAAAAGGTTGTGCTGGTGGATATGGATATTGTCAACCCATACTTTCGCTCGGCGGATTTTGGGGAGCTGGCAAAACAAAACGACATACAGCTGGTGGCCTCTCAATACGCCAATTCCAATGTGGAACTAGCAACATTGAGCCATGGATTATCCGGGCGATTAAACGAAGAGGAAACCTTTATTTTGGATGTGGGAGGCGACGAAA
The DNA here is from genome assembly GCA_964395635.1 of uncultured Oscillospiraceae bacterium. Lineage (GTDB taxonomy): Bacteria > Bacillota > Clostridia > Oscillospirales > Ruminococcaceae > WRAV01. The sequence continues at coordinate 3,524 of CAYNCW010000207.1, read as the reverse complement.
CAGGGGCTATTGCCCTTAGTCAATACGTCCACCGCATATCGCAGATTCCCTATACCATGCTGTGTGTAGTCAACCGGTTTCGCAGCGTACAGCGGATGCCAGAAGAGGATGCACGACTGCTGAAGGAGATAGAAACCACCTCCCGCCTTTCGGTGACCCATATTGTAAATAACTCCAACCTGGGGCCGATAACCACGCCGGAGGATATTGCCGGTTCGGTGGATTGGGCAAGGCAGGTAGCAGTTATCTCCGGTAAACAACTGGCATTTTCGGCTGCCAGGCGAGATATTGCCGAAAATATGAAAAATACAACAGGCATTTATCCTGTAGATATCCATGTGAAAACAGTATGGCAGTAGCCGGTGTCGGGGCAACACATTATCTAGTGCCCATTTCCGGTTCCCAATACAATGTCACTTTGGGAGGTGAGGTAGGCGTCTTGTCCAAGACGGCAACGACGGTTTATCATACAGTCTAGCTGCAACTACACAGGGGAGTTGTATCCCCAGTAAAAGGGAGGAAAAGGAAGCGTGGCAAGCAAGGTAACCATTAAGGAAGACGTGTGTAAGGGCTGTGGTCTGTGCACAGTGGTATGTCCCAAAAAGATTATGGTTCTAAACCGCGGAAAGCTCAATGCCAAGGGATACAATCCCAGCATGGTTTCGGATATTGAAACCTGCATAGCGTGCGGTATGTGCGCCATTATGTGCCCCGACAGCGCAATCAAGGTGGAGAAGGAGTGAAGAAAATGGCGGAAAGAGTATTGATGAAAGGGAACGAGGCCATGGCCGAAGCGGGTATCCGCGCAGGCTGCCGGCATTTTTTCGGATACCCTATCACACCCCAGACCGAGGTTTCAGCATATATGTCCAAGCAAATGCCCAAGGTAGGCGGCTTGTTTTTGCAAGCCGAGTCTGAGGTAGCGGCTATTAACATGGTGCTGGGCGCAGCTGCCGCTGGTGTCAGGGTTATGACAAGCTCCTCCTCTCCCGGTATCTCCCTTAAAGGTGAGGGAATTTCCTACATAGCCGGTTCGGATCTGCCTTGTGTTATCCTCAATATTCAAAGAGGCGGCCCCGGGTTGGGCGGCATTCAGCCTGCACAGTCGGACTACAACCAAGCCACCAAGGCACCGGGCCATGGTGATTTTCATGCACTTGTATACGCCCCCAGCACAGTGCAGGAGATGGTGAATACCGTGTTCACCGCTTTTGAAAATGCAGAAAAATACCGTATGCCCGCTATGATTTTGGGCGACGGTCTGCTGGGCCAGATGATGGAGCCTGTAGAATTCCCCGAAGTAACCGCAGAGCCGCTGGAAAAACCCTGGGCAACCAACGGCACCCAGGGCAGGCGGGAGAGAAATATTGTAAACTCCCTCTACCTTCAGGCTCAACTGCTGGAAGACAAGGTGCGGGCGCGGTATGAGCGGTATGCACAGGTGGAACAGGAACTGCCTATGGCTGAGCAGTACTTGGTAGAGGATGCCGAGCTTGTTATTGTGGCTTATGGTGCCTCCTCCAGAATTGCCCGCAGCGCGGTAAACTCCGCTAGGGAAGCCGGGATTAAGGTTGGTCTTATCCGCCCCATTACCCTGTGGCCATTCCCCAAGAAAATTATTAAAGAAGCCACCCAAAATGCAAAGAACCTGTTGGTTGTGGAAATGAATATGGGCCAAATGGTGGATGATGTCCGCCTGGCTGTAGAATGCAAGTTGCCGGTACAGTTCTTTGGACGCACCGGTGGTATCATACCCACCCCGGCAGAAGTTTTGGAAGTTATCAACAAGCTGGCAGGAGGTGCGCAATAATGGCAGTTGTATACGAAAAATCGGTCGCACTTACCGACAATACCCTGAGCTATTGCCCTGGATGTACCCACGGTATTATTCATAAACTGGTGGCCGAAACCATTGTGGAGCTGGGTGTGATGGAAAAAGCAGTGGGTGTTGCCCCTGTTGGCTGCTCGGTTCTTGCATATGATTTCTTTAATTTTGATATGGTGCAAGCACCCCATGGACGCGCACCGGCAGTTGCCACCGGCCTGAAACGTGCGCTGCCCGACAATGTTATCTTCACCTATCAGGGAGACGGCGACCTTGCGGCTATCGGAACCGCAGAAACCGTTCATGCAGCAAGCCGGGGCGAAAACTTTGTCATCATCTTTGTCAATAATGCCATTTATGGTATGACAGGTGGCCAGATGGCCCCCACCACTCTGCCTGGCCAGGTTACCCAAACCTCCCCTTATGGCCGTGATGTTGCAGTGGCTGGTAACCCAATTCGGGTTTGCGAGATGCTGGCTACCCTTACCGGCACCACCTATGCCGAGCGTGTATCGGTGCATGATATAAACCATATCCGCAAGGCCAAGAAAGCCATTAAAAAGGCCTTCCAAAATCAGATCGACGGCAAAGGCTTCTCAATAGTAGAGGTGCTGTCCACCTGCCCCACCAACTGGGGACTTACCCCTGTGGAATCTCTGGACTGGCTGAAAGAAAACATGATTCCGTATTATCCGCTGGGGGTTTACAAGGATAAGAGCGCAGAGGAGGGGAAATAGATGGCCAGCTATAACATGATATTTGCAGGCTTCGGTGGACAAGGCGTTTTGTTTATCGGAAAGGTTGTTTCATATGCGGGACTGCTGGATAACAAAGAGGTTTCCTGGCTGCCTAGCTATGGCCCGGAAATGCGTGGCGGCACCGCCAACTGCAGCGTGTGTATCTCGGATCAACCAATCGGCTCCCCTTTGGTAACCCAGCCGGATGTACTGGTGGCTATGAATGCCCCCAGCTACGATAAGTTTATTGGCACCGTGGCACCTGGCGGTAAGGTGATTGTGGACTCCACTTTGGTGGACCGCAAATGCGATCGCACCGACATTGAGGTGTTTACTGTTCCCGCAACCCAGCTTGCCAATGACGAAAAGCTGGAAGGTTTGGCCAATATCATTCTGCTGGGCAAGATGCTTGAAGTTACCAACTTTGCCAGTGTAGAGACTGTGGAAAAGGCTCTGAGCAAATGTGTGCCAGCAAAAAAGCAGCATTTGATGGAACCCAATATGCGGGCTATCCGTTTGGGCATGTCCCTGTAATCTTTTCAAAAAGCCGTCGGAAACTCTTCCGGCGGCTTTGTTCTATCCTGCACATACCGAAAAGAGACACAGGCTAAATAGTACTGTGATTTTAGCTTGTGTTTGCTAACTGCCCTGGATATTGCCATGCCCTGTGTCATTTAGCAGGAGCAAGGTGTATTTTACCTTTTTATACATATCCTAACACATGCCCCGGACTTGAAGAATAGCGGAATTTATGATACTATACTTAATAGGAAATTATGTGATACCGGGCGCTTTTTAGACAACAATGTCAGAAGGTGGTGCTGCATCATGTGCAGATATTTGAGAACAGTATTTGCAGTTTTCATAGTTTTGGTTTGTTTTCTTTTCTTGCTTGGTTGCTCCAGCAAATCCAGCAAACAGATAGATGAAACAAACAAGGACCAACTGGCCCAACAGTTTAT
>CAYNCW010000206.1:0-5799 GCA_964395635.1 uncultured Oscillospiraceae bacterium | reverse complement strand
TGAACGTGGCTGCGCTTGTTCCGGCGAATAGACCTTGGTCATAAACAATCATCACTGCATTGAAGAACCAATCCGATTCCTGCACATCCGTAAACGGATTGTTCGCGCCGGTGTTGGGATTTTCTGTATTTGGCGGTACATCCTGTTTAGCAAGGATAGTAAGGCTTGTTTCGGCGTAACCGTCGCTGAAGCGAATCCGCAATGTATGCTTACCCAGAGACAGAGTTTCGAGATACTCCGGCTTTAGCGTGACAATGGTGCTACCCGATTTCGCCGTCCAGTTTGTGCTTGCCACGGTGTAGCCGTTCAAGCTCACACCGTAGAATTTGTTATAGCTTGCGTCTACCTCCACGGTGTGACCGCTAGTGGAACCCTTGCACCATTCGTTATTTGCGCCGGAGATGAAGCGGTAGATTGTGTCGGTGTTAGACGGTGTGTAACTTGAACCGTTGTCTGTGTTACCGGGAGTACCGCCGCCGCTATAAGTCGTAACCGTTACAACACAAGTGGCAGTTTTGTTGCCGTCAACCGTTGTAACCGTAATTGTAGCTGTACCGTTGCCAACTGCCATAACAACGCCGTTTGCGACCGTTGCAACGCTCGTATTACTGCTTGACCATGTAACCGCTTTATTCGTCGCATTGCTCGGTGCAACTGTAGCGGAGAGCGTGCCAGTCTTAGGAGTGGTGTTGCTGTATAGGGAAAGGGTGGTCGGGCTAAGGGTTACGCCTGTGACGGGGATAGTTGACGATACAAACGCATTCACCGTCAGCGCAATCCGTGCGCTTTCAACCTTGCCTGCTTCGGTGACCGACACATAATACGTTCCCGCCGGAATGTCGGTGCCGTGGGTTAATGTCAAAGAGTTTCCGACATTGCTTGCTGTTACACCTGTCGCAAGGGTTACGCCTGTTACGGCATTATATACAATCCATGTTTGTCCGTCTGCATAAGCAGGAGAATTGGTTAAGGTAAATACAGCGGTTGCTTGTGTTGCCGCCGTTTTGGTTACAGTTGTCGTGGTTGCTGTAGGTGTGGCCGAAATCGATTGTACCGTCAACGTTGCAGCGTTTGAAAAAGCCTCGCCCACTATGCTTTTGGCCACGCAACGGTACTGATAGCCATTATACGAAAACGGTAGTGTGGCAAGAGTAAGCGTTGCGCCTGTTTCCCCAGCAAGGTCGGTATAGCTTGAACCGCCGTCTGTAGACATTTGCCATAGCAGATTAGCAGCGGGTTCACTGCTTACCGCTGCGGTAAAAACAGCTGTTCCACCATTTTGTGTGGTTTGCGGTTGGGGGTGGGTGGTAAAGGTAGGTGATACTGTACTACGCACATCGTTAAACAGGTTAGTAAACGTCGTGTTTTGGTAGCCGCCGCTCGTTTTGTCCGGCACATAGGCAATACTGCTTGCATTAATATTATAAAATGCATCTACGCCGATACTCGGTGCGGTTGCTCCCGTAAACTGCACCTCTGCTAATGCGGTGCAATTCGCGAACGTATAATTTGAAATCGCCATGTCAGGCAGTTTGACAGTGGTGATGGATGGGCATGCATAAAACGCATTTTCCACCCCATAGGAAGCCGCAAACCCTGTCAAGTCTATTACTCCGGGGGTGGGGGTGTTCGCCCCAATGCTTAAGGTGGTAAGATTGGTGCAGTCTCTAAACATAGTTTGACTAAGGTCAACTTCAGCCGGCAGTTTGACAGTGGTGATGGAAGGGCACTCCAAAAAAAGTCGAAGCCCATAGGAAGCCGTAAACCCTGTAAGGTCTATTACTCCGGGGGTGGGGGTGTTCGCCCCAATGCTTAAGGTGGTAAGATTGGTGCACCTGGCAAACATTCCACCGCCAGTATCTGCATCAGCGGGCAGCACAACTTGGGTAATGGCAGTGCAATTATCAAAAATGCCTGGATAGTTGTAAGATGCCGTAAATCCTCTTAAATCTATCACACCGGGGGTGGGGGTATTCGCCCCAACACTTAAGGTGGTAAGATTGGTGCAGTCGACAAACATAGACTGTTCTAAATCTATATTTTGGGGCACTTTGACGGTTGTGAGCGCGCGACAACCCTCAAGCGCTCTACTAATTGGAAAATCCGATGTAACACCGCTTATATCCAGCTCTACAAGTGAAGTCAAGTTGGATTTGATGAAGACAAAGTCCGCATTGGTCATATCACCGGTGATGGTGAGATTTGTCACCTCGGTGTAGTCATAAGAGCCGGGAGTTTGGTTGAATGGTGCGGTCTGTAAATCGGTTTCAATCATGGTTTGCAAACTGCCGTTTGGGTTAGCGATGGTGAAAGTGCCGCCCGAAAAAGACATTGGGCCAATTGAGAAAGCAACATCTGCACACTGTTCGCAGGTGTGAGTGCAGGGTACGCCGTCAACGATTTCGGCAAAGCCACAGTTGTCATCATGGGCACAGACATAATCCTCGTCTGCATCAACGAAAGCGCAAGAATAGCTACTGTCCTCTACAAAGTGACCGCAAGGAGTGGCAGGAGCCGCTTCTATGTAGCCACAGTCGGTGTCGTGCACCGGGTGGCAATAGGCAAACTCTGATGTCGCCAACTCTTCACCGCTGTCGCTTATACCAAGGGGCGGTAAGCCGTCCGCGGCAAGGGTTGTGAGGCCCGTCATGCTCAGAATCATAGTCAGCGCGAGAATCAGTGAGAGTATTCTCTTTGTTAGTGGCGATTTCATCATCTTTTATCCTCCGGGTTATCTAAATTTATTTTATTCTTTTTAGCCTTATACCGCATACACAGCACCGTAACCTCTACCGCTGCGACAAACGCCAGCACTCCTACTAACACATACCCACCTGCACCGTCAAAGCGCAGTATCGAGCCATATAATTCCGGCACCATGCCAATGCCGGTGGTATCGGCTATTGTGGCAATTGCAGTCACAAGTGTGGCGGTCAACACGATGCACAGGGTTCCCGTGATGCCAAGCCAGTGACTTTCCCGCTTTTTTTGCAATACATTTGCTCGCTGTTTCACAAGCCGGACTCGTTCATTCGTAGTATGCATTTTCTAACTCCCTTCATAAAAATAAGTGCCTAAACGCATTCCCATATACTAAGGGGCAATAAAGCGAAAAAGTCCTCACTTGGATTGAAAAATATTTAAATAGGGGATAAATCGCAACAAAGCAATAACCGCATTGGGATTTTCGTCCCAATGCGGTTATTGTGATTACAATGGGGTACTTTACAATGAAAAATAAGTTTAATAACTTATTACTCCACCATTACACTGAGGAGTTCCCCAAATTCTGCAGAGACCCGGCCCGCATTTTTTCGTATAACCAAAGGGGCATTTCCCCGGTTTAGGGATACCGCCATTACAGTAAGGTGTATCACAAATGGTACAAGAATCTACTTCGCAGCTCGGACTGCCTGCTATGGAGCATGGTGTTGCTATAACACCGATATTACACCGATCGGTTTCCCATAGCGCACATAGTCCAGGCCTGCATTTTTCCGTGTATCCAAAGTGACATTTTCCCGGTTTAGGGATACCGCCATTACAGTAAGGTGTATCACAAATGGTACAAGAACCTACTGCGCAGCGCACACTGCCCGCTTCTTTACACTTTCTGAAATCGTCCATTTTTGTTCCTTCCTGCCATTATGAGCATTTATCTATATAAACAATTATGGTTGTGCTTTATGGCATTAAAGGTGGGTCGATACTGAATTGCATCTCATGCGGGAAATACTCAAGTTCCGCTTCAGAAACAGGTCTCGCAACACGCATCCGCTTGTCATCAGCAAGCATACCGTAGACATCTTTGGCTTCAGCGATTAATTCTTTAATCTTAGTCTGATCAGACCCAAAAGCCTTGTTTAAGACAGGCGAATAAATAGCGAGGAAAGTCGCAAAATCGAGCTTGGTAATATCCACGGCAGACTTATAGGCAACAATGGAAACTGCATTCTTACAGCGCTCCATAATTCCTGTTGCGCGTGTATTACGCACCCACATAGCAAAATCAAAACGAATGATTGCTGGGTATTCTACTACAACAGAATACATGCTCTTTTTTGCCTCCATACCTTGTCCTGCGCCCATAAGAGCATCCAAAGCTGTGCCCAAAATACCGGCAACGCCGGTGAGAATGCCCTCTGCACTCGGATTGAAAAAGCTTTTAATACTCCCAGATAACCTGTTCACGATAACATCGGCTTTTTGGGTTGTAACCACATGAGTCTCGTTGTACTTGCCGAGTACCTTTGTGATTGGAACAGTCAAGTCATCGTTTATTTTCCCGTCTTTTAAGGCCATTTCAATTGCTGCGCTGTCAATATTGTTCTGTGCGTTCGCAAGTTGGGAAAGGGTTTCCAGTTGTTCCTTGATAATAAGTTCGGTTTCTTTGCTCGGATCGCAAGCGTTGACTGCATCTCTGATGGTTGACATATTCTTTCCTCCTTAATTATATGCTATTTATTGCTTATTTACATGGTCATGTGTGTGAATGCTACTACGGCAATAAAGATACTATCATTTTTTTGCTGAATGAGCCCTCAAAGGTTAAGGCGTCCAGAAACATCTCCGGAATTGCAACCAAGTTATCGGGTTCGTTAACCAGCGAGGCCATTTGCTTTATTACTTGATTAAAATTATCTCGCCTAAGTATTTCCGAACCTGCAAAGACAAAACTGTCAATAATAAATGAACGCCAGTACTCTTCAATGGCTGGATTAAATGCTTTGCGAATCGCTGGAGCTGGCAAATTCCAGAAGTCTCCGCGGCCAAAATGAGCTGCCGATGCGGGAGAACCTTGTGATGTCGCAAAAATTGCACACGGGATACATGATGCAGATTTACAGGTGTCATCGCTTAAAGACAGTTCTATGCATACGCCATCATTAAGATGGTAACACCCAAGAGCTGAGTGGTGGTACATGGAGGTAACCAGACCATGACAACTGGAAAAAACCATTCCATCATCAAAAATGCGTTGGTCATCACCCGATTTACCCTCTAAAATCAGTTGATCGGTTAAATCCGGGTAAGTCACAATTGTGCTATAGCGCCTTCCTCCAGCATTATAAGTCGGAGTACATTCTTTTAGGAACTCTTTTGTCCCACTGGTTACCTTGTTGTACTCAATAAATGTTTCAACTAATGCTGCAGGTGGAGGGTTGACTTGGCTCAAGTGTTCACGCTTGCGCAAGTATAAGCTGGAAGGGCCAATCAAAGAAATCTCTTTGTCTTTGTGATTGATAAAACCACCGATGTATGCACCACGAAAACGGTTGCTTGGCTCGAGTAATGAGTTGATAGCAGTTTCTGCAATCTGCACTATGTCCAAAAGATCTGCTTCATATAGCTTAACATCATCGTATACAAGCCTCCGAGCCTCTTTCGGATTGCCGCATGGCAAGGCATAGACAAATGGATGAATCTTCCGACCTGTTACGGCATCTTTTGCGTTTTCTAACTTAGAGAAAATGTTAATACCAAAATGCTGGCAAAGAATATCCGCAAGCAAACTATGCTCTTCGGCATCCGTAGCACTGTCGTATAGATATAATGTTTTACCCTGGGCAGTACGTTCATTTTGGCTAACAAACCCAAGAGCAATAATCGTGCAAAGTGCATCTGCTTGCTCTTTATTCATTAGCAATTTAATCACCCCCTCTTCATTGTTTTAAGTTATACGGCAAGTCCGGTACCAAAGAACTGCCGTTTCTTTAGGTGTATAATAGCACGACCAAACGAAAACTCTTGGGAAGAAAATCGGAAAGTTATCGGAAATTTCTTTATTCCATTTTAGCC
>CAYNCW010000205.1:0-5808 GCA_964395635.1 uncultured Oscillospiraceae bacterium | reverse complement strand
CAGGAGGCGTTGTATCCGGCCTTGGTAAAGGAATCACTGCGGCGTCACTGGGGCGGCTGCTAAAACAGCGCGGATACAGTGTCACCATCAAAAAGTTTGATCCCTATCTCAACGTGGATCCAGGCACCATGAGCCCATATCAGCACGGCGAGGTGTTTGTAACCGATGATGGCGCAGAAACCGATCTGGATCTGGGACATTACGAGCGGTTCATCGACGAAAACCTGACAGTAGTGTCTAATGTAACCAGTGGTAAAATTTACTGGAATGTGCTTAACAAGGAACGCCGCGGAGATTATCTTGGCGGCACGGTACAGGTGATCCCCCATATAACCAACGAAATCAAGGATCGTATCTACCGTCTGGAGGATGAAAGCAAAACCGATGTTGTCATTGTGGAAATCGGCGGTACGGTTGGCGATATCGAAAGCCAACCCTTCTTGGAGTCTATCCGTCAGGTAGTTACCGAGGTAGGCCGGCAAAACGCCATGTATATCCATGTTACCTTGGTTCCCTATATCTCCGGCTCCCAGGAGCTGAAATCCAAACCCACCCAGCACTCGGTGAAGGAGCTGCTGTCTTTGGGCATTCAGCCAAACGTTATTGTTTGCCGTACCGAGTTTGAGCTGCCGGAGGAAATGCGCAAAAAGCTTGCATTGTTCTGCAATACCAGAGAGCAAGATATTATCCAAAACCTGACGGTGGATTGTCTTTACGATGCCCCTCTCATGCTGGAAAAAGAGGGACTTGCCTCGGCAGTGTGCCACCATCTGGGGCTCGAGGACAGAACCCCGGATCTCAGCGAGTGGACCCAGATGGTCAACCGGATAAGGAGCGCTACCAAAGAGGTTTCTATCGGGGTTGTGGGGAAATACGTGTCCTTGCCGGATGCATACATCTCCATTTCGGAATCCCTGCGCCATGCCGGTATCGTAAACGATGCCAAGGTGGATGTGCGGCTTATCGATTCCGAGGATCTTACCCACGAGAGTGTGGCCCAAGCCCTGGCAGGTTGTGACGGTATTTTGGTACCCGGCGGGTTTGGCGATAGAGGCATTGAAGGCAAGGTGGAGGCGATCCGCTATGCCAGAGAAAACAACATTCCCTTCTTGGGTATTTGCTTAGGTATGCAGATGGCTGTGGTGGAGTTTGCCCGGAATGTATTGGGGTATGATACCGCAACCTCCAGCGAATTTGATGAAAACACCCAGTATCCCGTCATCCACATTATGCCGGATCAGGTGCAGGTAACCGAAAAGGGCGGCACCATGCGCCTGGGGCTGTATCCCTGTAAGCTTGCAGAAGACAGCATCTCCCGCAAGGTATACGGCGAGCCCATCATCTATGAACGGCACCGCCATCGGTACGAGTTCAACAACCGATACCGGGAAGCTATGGAGCAAAACGGTATGCGGATGGTTGGCCTTTCTCCCAACGAAAAGCTGGTGGAAATTGTGGAGATACCAAACCATAAATGGTTTGTTGGTGTCCAGTTCCACCCTGAATTTAAGAGCAGACCCAACCGGCCGCATCCTCTGTTCTGTGGCCTGGTTGCGGCAGCGCTGGAGGACTAAATGACCGGCAGTTATCTCTCCCGTTCCCCTGCCGAAACCGAGGCAATCGCCAACAAATTGGGCATGCAATTAAAATCGGGGGACATTGTGGCCTTTCGGGGCGGGCTGGGTGCAGGAAAGACCGCCTTTGTCCGGGGACTTGCTCTGGGACTTGGCATCCAAGCGGATGTATCCAGCCCCACCTTTACCTTGGTGCAGGAGTATGCAAGCCCTGGTAGCCCAACCCTATATCATTTTGATATGTATCGCATCACCCACCCAGATTCCCTGGAATCCACCGGGTTTTATGACTATCTGGATCAAGGGGGCATTCTGGCAATAGAGTGGAGCGAACAGATTGCCTATGCCCTACCTGAGGACGTTATTACCGTTACCATTACCCCCACCGGGGAAACCATCCGGGAAATTACCATTACAGGAGGGCGACAGCCTTGAATATATTGGCGCTGGATACCTCCTCTAAAGCAGCTTCCTGTGCTGTGGTTGCCGATGGGGTTTTGCTGGGAGAAAGCTACATCAATGCGGGGCTTACCCATTCCCAAACCAGTATGCCTTTGCTGGAGGATATGCTGAAAACCTTGGGAATGCCTCTGCGTAAAATAGATTGTTTTGCAGTAACCACCGGCCCAGGTTCCTTTACCGGGCTGCGCATTGGCATTGCTGCGGTAAAAGGACTTGCCATGGCGTTGGACAAGCCTTGCGCCGGGGTATCCACCCTGTTTGCATTGGCTGCAAACCTTCGCTGCTTTCGGGGGTATATCGCCCCGGTGATGGACGCCCGCCGCAGCCAGGTGTACACCGCTCTTTTCCACTGCGACGGCGTTAAGCTTACCCAAATAGAGCAGGACGATGCGCTGCCTATCCATACCCTGGCAGAGAGAATATCCACCCTGGCTCCAGAGCCGGTTATTTTGGTGGGGGACGGTGCTGCACTGTGTAGTACGCAGCTAAAGGGTGCCCACATTTGTTTGGCCCCGGAAACCCTTCGTCATCAAAGGGCTTCCAGTGTAGCTTGGGCCGCCTTGGAACAAAATCAGTTTGTCAGTGCCGGGGAGTTGGAGCCGGTGTATCTGCGGCTATCCCAAGCTGAACGGGAACTGTTGCATAAACAAAACCACAAGGAGGAGAATGGCAAATGATCGCATTGGGTTCTGACCACGCAGGCTTTCCCCTAAAACAAGAGGTAATGGCTTTTCTGGATCAAAAGGGGATTGCATACAAAGATTACGGCACCCTAACCCCTGATCGGTGCAGCTATTCCCAAATGGCCATTGCTCCTTGCCAGGCAGTGCAGCAGGGAGAAGCCCAAAAGGCATTGCTGTTTTGCGGAACAGGTATTGGCATCTCAATAGCCGCCAACAAAATCAAGGGAATTCGCGCAGCGGTATGCTCGGACTATTTCAGTGCAAAATATACACGGCTACACAACGATGCCAATGTACTCTGCCTTGGGGCCAGAGTGGTTGGCCCAGGGCTTGCCTGCGAGCTTGTAGAGGTCTTTTTAGAAACCGCCTTTGAAGGCGGGCGCCACAGCGAGAGGATCGCCACCTTTACCGAGATAGAAAATATGGGCTAGTACATTGGTACATAGCCCATTCTCCCACAAACAATACACAACAAAGGAGGAACAACCCAATGGAACACGCACCGATTATTTTTGATCACCCCCTTATCCAACATAAACTGTCTTTTCTCCGAGATAAAAATACCGGTTCTAAAGAATTTCGCGAGATGATTACCGAGATATCTATGCTGATGGCATATGAAGCGACCCGGGATCTGCCCACCACCGAAATTGAGGTGGAGACTCCCCTTTCGCTTGCCAAAACCAGGATTATTGCAGGCCGCAAGCTGGCTCTGGTGCCCATTTTGCGTGCGGGTCTTGGCATGGTGGACGGTATTCTGCAGCTGGTTCCTGCTGCTAAAGTGGGGCATATCGGGCTGTATCGGGATCCCGAGACCTGCACTCCGGTAGAATATTACTGCAAGCTGCCTTCGGATATTGGCGAGCGGGAGATCATCGTTTTGGATCCCATGCTGGCTACCGGCGGTTCAGCTATTGACGCAGTGCACCTGGTAAAAAAGAAGGGCGGCGTAAACATTAAGTTTATGTGCATCATCGCAGCACCCGAAGGCCTCAAGGTATTTACCGATGAGCACCCGGATGTGAAGGTGTACTGTGCAGCATTGGATGAAAAGCTCAACGATCACAGCTATATTGTTCCCGGTCTGGGCGACGCGGGCGATCGGATTTTCGGCACCAAATAACTGGCGCCGTTACCCTAAGTGCAGAGGAGTAATGACACATGTCTGAACAAAACCTTCCACCCCAGGAAGCCAATGAAGCACCTGCTCTTTCGGAGCTTTTGCAGATCCGCAGAGATAAGCTTAAGGATTTGAAAGACCAGGGCAATAACCCCTTTACCATAACTGTTTTTGACAGAACTGCCTATACAAAACAGATTATTGAAGAATTTGACCAGTTTGAGGGCAAACAGGTTGCCATTGCCGGCCGGATTATGGGCTGGCGGGATATGGGCAAGGCCTCTTTCCTGGATGTTATGGATACTTCCGGCAGAATCCAGGTTTATATTAAAATCGATGAGGTAGGCGAGGACTGCTACGGGCAGTTCCGCAAATGGGATATCGGCGATATTGTGGGCGTAAACGGCGAAGCCTTCCGCACCCGCCGCGGAGAGATCTCTGTAAAGGCAGAAAAGCTGATACTGTTGGCAAAATCCCTTACCCCCCTGCCGGAAAAATGGCACGGGCTTAAGGATACCGAGCTGCGGTATCGCCAGCGGTATGTGGATCTGATTGTAAACCCCGAGGTTAAAGACGCCTTTGTAAAGCGTTCCAAAATCATCCGGGAGATCCGTTCCTATCTGGATGCCCAAGGTTTTTTGGAGGTGGAGACCCCAGTTCTTCACACCATGGCCGGCGGTGCATCGGCACGGCCTTTTATCACCCACCACAACACCTTTGATATGAGCATGTATCTGCGCATCGCTTTGGAGTTACACCTTAAGCGGCTGATTGTTGGCGGCTTTGACAAGGTTTACGAAATTGGCCGGGTGTTCCGCAATGAAGGTGTCTCCACCCGCCACAATCCGGAGTTCAGCCTTCTGGAGCTGTATGAGGCTTACACCGACTACCACGGCATGATGGATCTCTGCGAAAACTTGCTGCGCACTGTGGCTCAAAAGGTTTTGGGCACTGCCCAAATAACCTTTGACGGCATTGCGCTGGATCTGGAAAAGCCCTTTGCCCGCCTTACCATGAAGGATGCTGTAAAACAGTATGCCGGTGTAGACTTTGACACTGTGCCAGATCTGCAAGCTGCTAGAGCATTGGCTAAGGAACACCACATTGCTTTTGAAGAACGCCACGGCAAAGGGGATATCCTCAACCTGTTCTTTGAGAAATATGCGGAAGAAAAGCTGATTCAGCCCACCTTCATCACCGATCACCCGGTGGAAATTTCTCCTCTGGCCAAACGCAAACCCACCGACCCGGAATACACCGAGCGGTTTGAGCTGTTTATCATCGGCAGAGAACACGCCAACGCCTTCTCCGAGCTCAACGATCCTATCGATCAACGGGAACGGTTTATGCACCAAGCAGCTTTGAAGGCTGCCGGAGACGACGAAGCCGGAGATGTGGATGAGGACTTTTTGGCGGCACTGGAATACGGTATGCCCCCCACAGGCGGTATCGGTATTGGTATCGACCGTCTGGTTATGCTGCTCACCGATTCCTATTCTATCCGAGATGTGCTGTTGTTCCCCACCATGAAGCCAATGTAGAACCAAGCCACTGAAAAGCCAATGCATCCGCCTGATGCATTGGCTTTTTTGTATCCCCAAACCCGCCAGGATTTCCACACCTGCAAAAGAAATTGTGGAAAACATTTGCAGCAATGCAATTGTAAAGCCCGCTTGACACAATATGTAAAGTATGCTATACTACAAATGTCAAGCAAGCATTACATACAGGAGGTGGCTCCACTGAACAACAGGATTATAGAACTACGCAAACCAAGAAAGATTACACAGCAAGAGCTGGCCGACGCCGTAGGGGTTACAAGGCAAACCATTATTTCCCTGGAAAACGGAAAGTACAATGCATCTTTGCAGCTGGCATTTAAAATTGCCAAATTTTTCGAGATGCAAATTGAAGATATCTTTATATTTGAGGAGGAATAACATTATGATGATGCAGTTTTCTATCGGCA
>CAYNCW010000204.1:0-5820 GCA_964395635.1 uncultured Oscillospiraceae bacterium | reverse complement strand
TAGTGCCAAAAAACAAAAAACAATTTAACTAATTAGAAAATAGTGCTACAATAAAATAAGATACAATAATTATGGACTATAGCATAGTAAATGCCACTGTACCCCAACAATAAAGGTCACTCAGTATTTTCCTGCCTCTACTGTAGTTTATTCTGTTAGCAGTGAGAGGACATGCCCAATATGTGTTATACTATATAGATGGCAAGAATAGTTTACTCAAGTTTGGGCAGTGAAGATACTGGTGGGAGGTCCTGATGAAAATCCTAAAAAGTAAGATACTGCAGATGGCAGCTGCATTTTTCAGTATTATAGCACTTGTTGCCTTTGGATTGTATCGATATAATCAGTCATTACAAGATAGCTTGGCTGTGTATTCATGCAATACCTTAAACGAAATTACCCAGCAGCAGAAATACAGCTTTGTTGCCGCCCTTGACGAGCGTTTCTCCAACATTAAAACCATTGCAGGGATGCTTGCCGATACTACTGATATAACCGCGATTTCCAGTAAGCAGCAAATCATTCCCTTGCTGCAGGATGCAGTTTTGGATAGTGGATTTGGTCTTCTAATTTTTGGGGATCTACAAGGCAATGCAATTACAAATAATAATCGGGAACTGAATCTTTTGGGTGTGGATTATTTTAATAACGCTATTGCTGGCGAAACATATCTGTCCGAACCCTTTACACCTCCCTTTGACAGCCGGGAGGTTGTTGCATTTTCAACGCCGGTGGTTGTGGATGGAACCACAGTGGGGGTGCTGGTTGGCATTTATGATACGCTGGATTTGGGAATGATTTTAACACCCTTTTTTGGTCAAACAGGCTATGCCTATGTGTGCAACAGCAAAGGGGATATTATAGCAAAATCCAACATTGACGGGGAACTACTGTCCGGCAGCCTGATGAGTGGGGTGCAGGATATGAAGGTGGTTAAATACGACAGTGTGGAAAATATACGGGATAATGTAAGCAACGGGCAGGGTGGGCACACGATACTCATACACAATGATCACAAAAAACTGGCGCATTACACTCCCATAGGTATCAATGATTGGTTTGTTGTTTCGGTGGTAAGGGACAGCATTATTGCTTCGCAAGCGGCAAATATAACAAGGAATATGCTCCAGCTTTCCGCAGGTATTGTGATTTTGTTTGTATGCGTCTTCAGCATTTATGTAATAAACAACAGAAGGCAAGAAAAGGTTTTATACAAAGCTGCATATATAGATGAATTGACCGGACTGCCCAATCTGGCCAAATTTAAAATAGATGCTCAAAAGGTGCTTAGGGAACACAAAGACCAAAAGTTTATGGTGATAAAATTCGATATTTACCAGTTTAAAATGGTAAATGAGATGTTTGGGTTTGAAATAGGCGATATGATTATCCGGATGATTGCCGATACAACAAAAACCATTTTAGATGGAAATTATACGGTTTTTGCTCGTGTTAATGCAGATGCATTTGTACTGCTGGACAATTACCATTCCATAGAGGATATGGATCAACGTCGTTATCGGGCGGTTACTGCATTTAAACATGCTGCTGCAAAAATCATTGCGTATAAAATTGATTTTCGGTTTGGTCGATACAGTATCCAACCGGGAGAAACCGATATCAATATGATTCTGGAAAAGGTAAATCTTGCTCACCGAATTGCCAAAGAAGAGCGCCATATTGATTTTTTTGAATATGATGAAGAGCTAAAAAAACAGCTGATTGCAGAGGCCGAACTGGAAAGCAGAATGGAATATGCTTTGGAAAACAATGAGTTCATTGTTTTCCTGCAACCCAAATATCAGCTTGCGAGCGAAAAGGTGATTGGCGCGGAAGCGCTTGTCCGATGGCGGCATAACGGCGAAATGATCGCTTATCCCAACGATTTTATACCGTTGTTTGAAAAAAATGGATTTGTAACCAAGCTGGATATGTATATGCTTGACAAGGTTTGTCAGATTATAAAGGGTTGGATGGATCAGCAGCAACAGCCGGTTACCATCTCGGTTAATTTTTCTAGGGTACACCTGCAAAATGATAGGTTTGTGAAAGATGTAGACGATATAGTAAGTCGTTATGGCATACCCAAGAAATATATTGAAATCGAACTAACCGAAAGCACTATTTTTGACAATGAAGATATGATGCACAACGTACTATCCAAGTTTCATGAATCTGGATATACCCTTACCATGGATGATTTTGGCACCGGATATTCTTCTTTAGGGCTGCTTAAAAATCTGCCTGTTGATGTTATTAAGATGGATAAAGCCTTTTTTACCAACAACAAATACCGTTCAAGGGCCAGAATTGTTATCGAAAGCGTTATGCAGATGGCAAAAAAGTTGGGCATTCATACTGTAGCAGAAGGTGTTGAAACACAGGATCACATAGATTTTTTGCGCACAGTGGGTTGCGATATTGTACAGGGCTATTATTATGCAAAGCCGGTGGAAGCAAGCCAGTTCACCCTGGAGTACAAGGAGTATCCCAAACTAGATCCCCAGCCAACATATGAGGAGGAACTTTCTGAACTGATCCAACCGGTATTATCTGAAAATGATTTTACCCTTTCTGTTTATGTATACAGGTTGCTTTATATGGTGTTATGCAATGCATTAAACAATATGAAAGATGAAGCAGAAATGTACAATTTGGTTATAGAATCCGGAAGATCTGCTGGGGCCACCTTTGCGGAGGAGGTATTGGATCTGCATCAAACAGCCGACCAGTTTTATATCCAGTTAATAGAAACATTTCAAGAGGCTGAAATAGACTTTCTGAAACCAATTGATTATGAACAAGATAGTGGTAAGTTTGTTTGTAGGATACAAGCAGCAAACACATCTAAACCCTTTTATCAATTTTACAAAGGGTTTATGGAGGGCATTCTTACCCAATATGCAGGGAAAACATATTTATCCAAGGATATGGATACCGATACAACAGGTTCTTATTTATGTAGATTTGAGGCAAAAGAGTATAGAATATAAAATTTATAAATGTAGTATTTAGGGGGCAATTATTATGAAAAATTTAAAGATTAGCACAAAGCTATCGGTGAGCTTTGGGGTTGTTATTGCGATGGTTATTGTATTGGGTGCACTATCATTGGTGAATATTGGTAAGCTAAATAAAATTATCAATTTATATGCTACCAAGACTGTTCCTAATACCGAATATATCTGGGAAATACGTCGTGATATGGTTTCTGTAGAACGGTATCTAACAGAAGCCATTGCATCCGATGATTACGAGGCAACAAAGCAGCTGATGGATAAGGCAACCCAAGAGGGCCAGGCACTGCTGAAAGCCATTGAACAGTATAAGGGCAACGCAAGAACCGATCCTGCCCTAATGGATGATTTTGAAAGCAAGCTGAGTATAGCGGCTCAACATCGAAAAGAAATATATGAAATATTAAACCTTCCCAAATCTAGTCAAAATGACGCAAAAGCTCTGGAGATATTTGATAAACAATATGTACCGGCATTTGATATCGCCAGTGAATCGTTACTTGTGGTGGCCAATGATGTACAGGAATTAGCAGCAGACCAGCATCAAGATGCAGAGTTAACGGGGTATTGGGCAAAAACAGTTGTATTTTTTAGTGCGTTGCTAACGGTTGTATTTGCTATTGTTATGGTTATTTTAATCAGAATATCGATTCTAACCCCTGTTCGTGAGATAGAAAGAGTAGCCATAGATATGGCAGCGGGTGTACTCAGCAGTGACATTACTTATCGCAGCCGAGATGAGCTTGGTGTACTAGCAGAGAATATGCGGCAGTCCATGACCTCTATACAAGGCTATGTTTCCGATCTTAGTATGGTTTTGGGGTTATTTGCAGACGGCAATTTCGATATTCCTGAACCAACCAGGCCATTTGCTGGGGATTTTAAAATTATTGAAGATAGCATACGCAAAACCGTTCTGCGTAATTCCCAAACCCTATCTCAAATCAATATTGCAGCAGATCAGGTATCTTCTGGTGCAGAACAAATTTCTTCTGGTGCACAAGCCCTTGCACAAGGTGCCACCCAGCAGGCCAGCTCGGTAGAAGAGCTATCTGCATCTATTACTACAATCTCCCATCAGGTAAAACAAAATGCTGAAAATGCACAAAAGGCCAGCAATATGGCGGCTGACGCAACCTCGTCTATACAAGGAAGCAATACACAGATGCAGCACCTGATGTCATCCATGCATACTATTGAATCCAAATCCCATGAAATTAGCAAGATTATTAAAGCAATAGAGGACATTGCTTTCCAAACCAATATATTGGCGCTGAATGCAGCGGTTGAGGCAGCACGCGCAGGATCTGCAGGAAAAGGGTTTGCGGTGGTAGCGGATGAGGTGCGCAACCTTGCTGCTAAGTCTGCTGATGCTGCAAACAACACAACGGCACTGATTGAAGATTCTGTTTCCGCAATAGTGGAGGGTGTACGGCTGGCAGGAATTACCGCAGAGGATTTGAATAACGCTGTGCAGAATGTTATTTCCACCACTGAGGTTATCTCTGAGATTACCAAAGCATCAGGAGAGCAGGCATTTGCCCTCTCCCAAGTTTCCATTGGTATAGACCAGATTTCATCGGTTGTGCAGACAAATTCGGCTACCAGCGAGCAAAGTGCTGCTGCATCGGAGGAATTGTCCAGCCAGGCAAGTATGTTAAAAGGCTTTATCACCAAGTTTAGGTTGAAAACTTTACAAGGCGGTGAGCAGGAGATGTATCAAGGCGTTATCAGCGACTTAGGCGATGATACATTTTCCCTTAACCCTGTGCAAACAGGCAGCTTTGGTGATAAATATTAGCTAGCAATATAACCACCGAGAAAGGGGATTGTTATGGTAACTATAGTGTATGCACATCCCTTAGAGGACAGCTTAAATGCTTGTATCCTACAGGAGATAGAAAAGACATGCAAGCATAGGGAGGCAAACTATAAGATTTTAAACTTGTATAGAGATGGCTTTAACCCTGTACTAACAGAGCAAGAACGGGCGGCATTCTTTACAGGTGGGGTTACCCAAGATGCACTGGTTAAGGCGTATCAACAGGTATTGCAGGCTACAAGCCATCTTATATTTGTTTTTCCTATCTGGTGGAATGAACAGCCTGCCATAGTCAAAGGCTTTATCGAGCGTGTTTGCTTACCCAATTTCGCTTATCATTACACTGCTACCGGATTGGCACCTTTGCTGACCCATATTCAAAAAGTAACAGTGCTTACCACCTCAGGATCGACAACAGAAGCATTAAAACAACGCTCCGGCAATAGTATAGAAAACCAATTTATTAAAAACATAATCAAACCTATGACAGGTCTTGAAAAAGCAGATTGGGTAAACTTTGGATTGGCTGGGGCTTCCTCAGAACAAATTAAGCAGTATCTATCTGAAATTAAAAATCATATATAGAAAAAAACAAAGCTGATGCCGCAAGAAGGGTATCAGCTTTGTTTTTTATTCAAGCACTTTGTGGCTTGTATCTATAAGTAGCTTAAGCTTATTGGCTACATCCCGATTATTTTTGTATGCCATAGGTAGATTGTTCCATTCATTTTCAAACAATCGGAGTACAGCATTGATAATAGGAATCTTATCAAAATACCGCATACTGTTTTTTAGTGTGATGAAGTACTGGTTTTTTTTACAAATACAGCTAGATCCATTATTCAATAATGGATCTGCTGTGCGGGCAAATCCCAAAATATAGTTGGTCTCTTTCTCTAAAAGCTGTATTGTATCCTGAATGTGGCACACAATCAAGTCATTAGACAATACTATTTTTCTGCCAATTAAAACCGATAAATC
>CAYNCW010000203.1:0-5854 GCA_964395635.1 uncultured Oscillospiraceae bacterium | reverse complement strand
TAGATATCGTGGGGATGACTTTCGATCAGGCCTGCACCGGATATACGCACAAACTGGGCGTTTTCATGGAGTGTGGGGATATTTGCGCAGCCACAGTAGCCCATGCCTGCTCTTACGCCACCAACCAATTGGAATACAGTTTCGGATACATTGCCTTTGTATGGTACACGGCCTTCTACCCCTTCGGGTACCAGCTTTTTGCTGTCTTCCTGGAAATAACGGTCTTTACTTCCCTGTGCCATAGCGCCCAGACTACCCATACCCCGATATACCTTAAAGCGTCTGCCTTGATACAGTTCGGTATCTCCCGGGGATTCTTCGCATCCTGCCAGCAAAGAGCCCAGCATAACCACATTGGCACCTGCAGCCAGAGCTTTGACAATATCACCGGAGTATTTAATCCCACCGTCGGCAATGACGGGAATGCCGTGTTTCGCCGCCACACAGGCTGCATCATATACAGCACTTATCTGGGGAACGCCAATTCCTGCCACTACACGGGTTGTGCAGATTGAACCAGGGCCAATACCCACCTTGATGGCATCTGCACCGGCGTCGATTAATGATTGGGCTGCTTGCGCTGTGGCTATATTGCCTGCTGCTATAGCAGTGTTGGGGTATGCTTTTTTGATCTTATCCAGACAGTTTAGAATGTTTTGGCTGTGACCATGAGCAGAATCAAGTACCAGCAGGTCTACCTGGGCCTCTACCAGCGCTGCTACACGCTCCAGTACATCTGCTGTGACGCCTATGGCAGCAGCACACAGCAGCCGCCCGCCTGTGTCTCTGGCGGAATTGGGATACTGTTCTGCTTTTTCTATATCTTTAATGGTGATAAGGCCTTTCAGGTAGCCTTTATCGTCCACCAGGGGCAGCTTTTCTATTTTGTGTTTGCTGAGTATACCTTGGGCTTGTTCCAGGGTGGTGCCCACTGCTGCAGTAACCAGGTTTTTGCTGGTCATAACCTCTTTGATTTTTACATTGTAATCAATAATAAACCGCATATCACGGTTGGTAATAATCCCCACCAAAAGCCCGTTTTCGCAGATTGGCACACCGGATATTTTGTATTTTGCCATCAGCTTGTCCGCATCGTAGGCATAGTGTTCCGGGGAGAGATAGAAGGGATTTGCAATAACGCCATTTTCGGAGCGTTTTACCTTATCTACCTCATCGGCTTGCATTTCAATAGACATGTTTTTATGAATAACACCTATGCCGCCTTCTCTGGCAATGGCAATGGCCATTCTGGATTCGGTAACGGTGTCCATAGCGGCAGTCATTAACGGAGTGTTTAGGCGGATATCTTTAGCAAGTGTTGTGCCTAAATCTACATCTTTGGGAAGGAGATCGGATTTTGCAGGAATGAGCAACACATCGTCAAAGGTAAGGCCCTGCTTAGTAAACTTATCGTCATAATTGGTATTGAGCATCACATTTCCTCCTTTAAACACAAGGATTTCACACAAAAAACGCGGGGGTTCATGTGAGAATATTTCTCACTATTGTACCACTTCTGCCGCTTACATGCAAGGGCTGTAGTAAAGTTTTTATTCCCTTGTCATAAAGCAGCATGCGGTGCTGCTCTACCTATTGGCAGACAGCACCGCATACGCTTCAAAGCAGGTTGCATCGTTGTGCAAACCAGCTACAATATATTCATTCTCAGTAACCCTATATGTTTTAATTGTCAGTTTTTCATCTATTTTTGCTTCATTTTGGAAACAGAGTACCACAGTATCTAAACTGCTGGAAATGATTTTCTGATATGGTAGTGCGTCACAGAGAAAATCACCATATGCGCTGTTGGTTACATGATGATTGATATCCAAATGAGAATACCGTATAGGAATTTCTATCTGTTGGCAGGGGGAAATGGCTGTGTGCTTTGGGATCTGAATATCTTCAATAGCACCATGGATAATGGTATCACCAAAAGGCAATGTATACGGAAATGCGCAAGGGCGCAGCACCTTGTGATCCTTGGTATTAACCAGCACCCAAACGGTTAGTGCAGAGAGCAGTGGCTCCCCCATTGTTGTTTTTATTACAAACTCCCGGTAAAAGCGCACACCCTTGGTAAAGGTTGCTACAGTACCTACCACAACTTCCTGGCTACATACAGGCATTTTATGCACCTTTATACAGGTTTTGGTGAGCATAAATACCATATTCTCTGCAAATAGCTTCTCTGCGGACATATCCATATGCTCCAGATGTTCGCTGGAGGTTTGCTGCATATACCGCATAGCTGCGGAAAGCTTTAAGGTGCTGTTGCAGTCACAGTCATAATACTGTATTCTCAGTTGTTTTTCAAAATACATGATGTCACCTACACAATTATTAGCGGATTTCGGTAAGGCCCCCCATATACGGTCTTAACACTTCTGGAACAGTTACAGAACCATCGGGGTTTTGGTAGTTTTCTAGTATTGCTGCAACAGTTCTGCCAATGGCAACACCTGAACCATTCAGGGTATGCACCAGTTGTGCTTTATCCTTAATATCATTTTTAAAACGGATATTTGCCCGTCGTGCCTGGAAATCCTCAAAGTTGGAGCAGCTGGAGATTTCCAAATATCGGTTATAGGAAGGCATCCACACTTCTATATCATAGGTTTTGGCGCTGGAAAAGCCCATGTCACCGGAGCAAAGGAGCATCACTCTGTAAGGCAGACCCAAAAGCTGGAGTACAGTTTCTGCATCTTGTGTTAAGCTTTCCAATTCATTGTAGCTTTGTTCTGGAGATGCAAATTTCACCAGTTCTACCTTATTAAACTGATGTTGGCGGATAAGCCCCCGGGTATCTCGCCCTGCGCTGCCTGCTTCTGCTCTAAAACAAGCAGAATATGCGCAGTATTTACGGGTAAGAGTGTTGCCGTCCATAATTTCATCCCTATGCATATTGGTTACAGGAACCTCGGCAGTGGGAATGAGGTAATAGTCTAGGCCTTCCAGCTTGAACATGTCTTCAGCAAACTTAGGCAGCTGGCCGGTACCGGTCATAGAGCTGCCATTGGCAAGAAAGGGCGGGAACACTTCGGTGTAGCCTTTGGTAGAATGGGTATCCAGATAGAAGTTGATGATCGCCCGCTCCAGCTTTGCACCGGCTCCTTTATAGAAATGAAACCGTGCACCGGTAACTTTTGCTGCAGTTTCGGAATCCAGAATTCCAAGGTTTGCACCTATTTCCCAGTGAGGCAGGGGTTCATAGGCAAATTCACGAGGGGTGCCATTTTTGCGGACCTCTTGATTATCGGCATCATCTTTGCCTACCGGCACTGTTTCATGTGGAACATTGGGGATAGCATATAAAATTTCTTGCTGGGCATCATCCAGGGCATTTAATTTTTCATCCATACCCTTTACTTCATCAGAAATCTGCTTCATACGAGCCATTAAACTATTTACTTCGCCCCCCTGTTTCTTTAGAACAGGAATTTCTTTACTGGCCTTGTTTTGTTCAGCCTTCAGGGCATCGGCTTTTTGCAGGATGGTGCGTCTTTCTGCATCAATTTCCAGCATTTTGTCGATGAGGCCGTCCATATCTTTGCCGCGATTTTTCATGGATTGCTTTACATGTTCCGGATTTGCACGTATTACTTTCATGTCTAACATGTTGTATCATCCTTCCTAATATCCTAGGCATAAACGCCTACTATTACCATTTTGATTTGGTGAGCCTTGCGGCGATGTCTGCAAGTTCCTCATTGTTATAAAAGTCCAGCTCTATGGTAGAATGTTTGCCGTGAGCAGTGATTTTTACCTTTCTACCAAGCTCACTGCTAAGTGCTAGTTCCATTTCTCTGTAGTAGCTGTCTCCCCAAAAGGGATCAGAATCCTTTTCCAGCCTGTTGCTGTTTTTGTTTTCATCATCTATACCCAGCAGTGCGTTTTCTGCCTTTTGCTTTTGATCTCTGGCCAATTTTTCAATATCTCGAACCAGAATGCCGTCTTTTATCACCTTTTGGGCGGTATCTGTCAGCAGTTTGGTGTCTTCTAAGGCGAGCAGAGCTCTTGCATGGCCAAAGGAAAGGCTTCCCTCCTGAACCATTCTTTGCACTGAATCTGGTAGAGCCAGGAGCCGTATAGTGTTGGCTACCACTGAACGAGATTTGCCAACCTTAGCAGCAACTTGTTCTTGTGTCATGTTATACTGTTTCATAAGCGCCTGGTAGCCCAAAGCCAATTCCATAAGATTTAGGTCTTCCCGCTGTAAGTTTTCTATGATTGCTATCTGTAGCGTTTGCTGATCGTCCAGCTCTCTGATAACAACCGGCAGCTCCGATAAGCCAACCATACGGGCTGCACGCCATCGGCGCTCTCCTGCCACAATTTGATAGCCACCTTTTTCCATGGGTCGAACAACAAGCGGCTGTAAAACACCATGTTCACGCAGAGAATCTGCTAGTTCTGACAATGCTTGATCGTCAAATGTGGTGCGGGGCTGTCCTTTATTTGGTTCTAATTCAGAAATGCGCAGTGTGGTAATCGCGCCATCTTCAGTATTGTTGTCGATAAACAATGCGTCTAAACCTTTGCCCAGACTATTTCTTTTTGCCATAGCCCAACACCCCTCCTTCTTTGACACGTTGTTTTCTTAAGAATTCCTTGGCCAAATCGTTGTAAGCCACCGCTCCTTTAGAACTGCTGTCATATACTTGAATTGGCTCACCATAGCTGGGTGCTTCAGACAAGCGCACATTCCGGGGGATAACTGTTTTATATACCTTATCTGGAAAGTACTTTTTTACCTCTGAAACCACCTGTAATGTCAGGTTTAGGCGGCTATCATACATGGTTAATAATACCCCTTCCATGTCCAGGTCGGGATTATACATACGTTTTACCTGCCGCACTGTGGCCATAAGCTGGCTTAAACCTTCTAATGCATAGTATTCGCATTGTATTGGCACCAATAAGGTATTGGCAGCAGTAAAGGCATTTAGAGTGATGAGCCCTAATGACGGAGGGCAGTCTATGAATATATAGTCATAGCTATCTTTGATATGTGCCACTGCCTGCTTTAGCCGGTAGGTGCGCTCCTCCATTTCCACCAATTCTATTTCTACGCCAGCCATGCTAATATTGGATGGCAGCAAATCCAAATTTTTAAACTTGGTATGTACCAAAACCCGCTCTATCATCTCATTGCCAATCAATAGATTATAGGTGGATACAGAATGTTCCTTTTTATTAATTCCCAGACCACTGGTTGTGTTTCCTTGCGGGTCAACATCAACAAGCAGCACTTTCTTCCCCTTTTCACCTAGCGCACACGCTAAATTAATAGCAGAGGTTGTTTTTCCCACGCCACCTTTTTGATTTGCTACTGCAATTATCTTGCCCATTGCTTTTCCTTCCCGCATTTACGCTTTTGTCGGTTTATTCGACAATATATCTAGTATAACATTGATCTACAGTAAATTCCAGTAGCTTTTCTTATTTTCATCCTGATAACTGGCTATAAATTGTTCCACATGAAACAAAAATAGAAAACAGCCATCTTTTCTAAGACAGCTGTTTTCTATAATCAGCATGGGAAACTTCCTATTTATACTAACCCTTTTGGGGGATAGCAAACCATTATTTAAAATGAACCCGTTGATACCTATCGTACTGCTTTGCGATACTCCTGTGTTTGATATGCATCTGATTTTGGAATACGCAAGATATATTCCAGATATTCATCTGATTCTTTTTTCTTTGTTTCCACAGAGATTCCCGCTCCATTCATCATGGCAACCGCTTTGTTGATAGAATTTAAGAAAATACGCATGTCCTTTACAACAAATAGCCGGGGTCTTTTATCATTGCTTTGTATGCGGAGAAGTTTCTCTATGTATTTCTCGGT
>CAYNCW010000202.1:0-5901 GCA_964395635.1 uncultured Oscillospiraceae bacterium | reverse complement strand
CCCCTTTTGTCCTGAGCAAATTCCTATTAAGTTTAACATATTTACCGCTTTCGCCACATATATATTGTGATAACGGATTAGTTATACTCATTTACCTCGCAGGAGAAATCCATGGCATAAGATGAATTGCCATAAATTAGCATAAGGGCGGTGAAATGTAAAATATGAAGGATTATATCGAAGAGCGAGTACTAGAACTTGCCGGATACATATTGGATAATAACGCTACAGTCCGTTCAGCGGCAAAGAAGTTTCGCGTCAGTAAAAGCACGGTACATAAAGATGTGAGCGAGAGGTTAAAAACGATCAATGAGGGGCTGTTTAATGAAGTCAAGCTTGTTTTGGAACAAAACAAGTCGGAACGCCATATCCGTGGTGGCCTGGCAACCAAATCCAAATATGAACGGATGCGAAAAAAATAATCCCTGAAATAGAAGCCAGCAGTGTTACTCGCAGGCTTCTATTTTATTGAAACAATACTGGAGGCATAATCTTTGCTCAGCCAGGGGGTATTGGCTAAACAATACAAAGTATCTTGACAGCCCAGATGTACATGGTAATATATCCTTAAGTACAAAAGTGAGGAGCCGATACATTGTTGGGCAAAAAGAGAACCGTTTTATGCAAGCTATTGGGGATTGGATGTTTGTGCTTTGGTGGCGTGCCGTCAGTTGCATATAGGATTATACATACAGGGACCATTGCGTTATTGCTCCTTGGCATATTTCTCCTGTTGTATCCCTCCATTTGGTCAAGGATGGGGAAGAGAAGCAGGAGAATTTTGCTGGTATTGCTAGCCACAGGTTTAACAGCGGCATTTGTATTGAGTAGCGCTATGGCCAAAGCGGCTTGGTTTAGCGGGCCACCTGAAAAAGGCGTGGATGTGGTGGTGGTGCTGGGGGCAAAGGTGCGTGACAACCAGCCCTCTCTACTGCTGCGGTATCGTCTGGATACAGCCAGGGAGTATCTTGAGAGACATCCACAGGCGATTTGCGTCGTTAGTGGCGGGCAGGGAGTGGACGAGCCTGTACCGGAAGCGGTAGTTATGGCAGAGTATCTCCAATCCAAAGGTATCAGCCAGGACAGGATTTTACAGGAAGCCAGTTCCACCAATACCCGTGAAAACCTGCTGTTCACCAAAACCCTACTCAGCGAAAAGGGGATAGAACAACCATCAGTTCTCATTGTCACCAATGACTTTCACCAGTTTAGGGCAGACCTTTATGGCAAGATGGCGGGGTTCACCCACCGTTATGCCTTATCGGCCATATCTCCTTGGGGGCTGTTTCCCAGCTATTGGATTCGGGAATGGCCAGCTATTTGCAATGCGCTGCTTATTGCATAATTAAAATATGGAAATAAAGCCGCTGCAGAGGTAGGTAATGATTGCTATTTTGGGGTAAACACGGTATACTATTTGGATACAGAGGGGCCTTAAAAAACAATACTTAAGTGAGGGCAAAATATGAAATCCAAACATAGCTTTGTATTTACCTT
This sequence comes from uncultured Oscillospiraceae bacterium, assembly GCA_964395635.1. Lineage (GTDB taxonomy): Bacteria > Bacillota > Clostridia > Oscillospirales > Ruminococcaceae > WRAV01. The sequence continues at coordinate 4,404 of CAYNCW010000202.1, read as the reverse complement.
GCTGGTAGACAATGAATTTGGCGTGTTAACGCGAATTACAGCATTGATTCGCCGGGCAGGATGGAACATTCGGTCTTTGGCGGTGGCGGAGACCGATAAGCCCGAAGTGTCTCGCCTCACCATCTGCTTGGAATGTCGTCACCACACATTGGAGTCTGTGTTGGACAGATTGGGTAGACTGGACTGTGTGCGGGAAATTTCGCTGTATTCTCCTGAATCCCAGGTTGCCCGAGAATTGGCACTAATTCGCATTGGATCCAAGGATACCCAGGCGGTATTGGCAGCCTGCGGAGAATGTGATGTTCGAGTGCTGGAATCCCAAGAGGAGTATACGGTTTTGTCACTGGTGGCGCTGCAATCAGAATTGGATGCCCTTTTGCGTACCTTGGAGCAGCGCTGGACATTGGAGCTGGCCCGGACAGGAACCATCGCTTTGCCTCGGATAAAGTGAGGAGGAGAAAAAATGAACAGTGAAAACAAAGGGTTTCGCATTCTGGTAATTAACCCCGGATCCACCTCTACTAAAGTTTCGGTATTTTACAACACCGAAGAGGTTGTTTCAGAAACAGTGCGGCACAACCGATCCGAGCTGGACGCTGCAGGCAGCATTAGCGGCCAGAAACCCATGCGCCTGGCTTGCATCGAGGCATTTTTGCAAAACAACAATATTACTCTGAACTCTTTGGATGCAGTGGTTGGGCGAGGTGGTCTTGTTCAGCCCATAGATTCCGGCACCTACCAAATCAACCAACGTATGCTGGATGATTTAATCAGTGCCACAGCAGAGGTACATGCTTCGTCCCTAGGGGGGATTATCGCCGCAGAAATTGGCAAGATGGCCGATGTGCCCAGCTTTGTGGTGGATCCAATCGTGGTGGATGAGTTGGAGCAGGTGGCAAAGCTTACCGGTTTTCCTGGCATCGAGCGCCGCAGTGTATTTCATGCGCTTAATCAAAAGGCAGTAGCACGCCGCTGTGCCGAGGATATGGGTATGGCATATGAGGATGGACGCTTTATTGTCGCCCACATGGGGGGCGGTATTACCATTGGTGCCCACCGCTATGGTCGGGTTATCGATGTCAATGATGCCTTATCTGGCGAAGGTCCTTTTACACCAGAACGAACAGGCGCTATTCCCTCGTTGTTTCTTATTAAGCTTTGTTTTTCTGGTGCGTATACCGAACAGGAAGTCTGTGATATGGTAACCAAAACCGGCGGTATGTACGCGTATCTGGGTACCAACGACCTGCGCAAATGCGAGCGTCTCATTAAAGAAGGAGACGAGTACGCTGCCTTGGTGCTGGAATCTATGGCATATCAGGTTTCCAAAGAAATAGGTGCTATGTCTGCAGCATTAGAAGGGCGGGTAGACGCTATTATCCTCACCGGAGGCCTTGCATACTCCGCACGGTTTACCGGCTGCATAAAGCGCTATACCGGCCTAATTGCTCCGGTTAAAATTTATGCGGGAGAGGACGAGATGCTGGCACTGGCACAAGGTGCGCTCCGTGTGTTGCAAGGCAAAGAAAAAGCAATTGTTTACTGATATATACCTTACAATCCTGTGCCAATCCGCCTAAAAACGCTAGGGGTTTCCACCCCATATAGCGAGCTACCCATCATCCTATACGCTTAGACGTGGGGCTACTGCCCCACGTGGCAGCTATTGGCATCGCAAATAGAGCACATAGATCAAGTAGGCATTTGGGTGTTCAGCTAGAAAAATTTACTCCCTGGTAAATGGCCGATAGGGTCTTCATAGTTGACCGAATATCGGCTTGTAAGGCTTTATGTATACTAGAAATACGATTGATTTGGGAGATTGGGATGATGCAGTCGTTTTTATCACAGCTATATGTGCTCCACCTACCGGTTATAGTCTTTGAAAAGAAACCGGGGTATCCCGTAGTGTATATGAATGCCAAAGCTAAGTTGTTGTTTCACCCGTCCTTTTCGGTGGAACAACTTACCCAAGGGGAAACCAGCTATATGCTGCAAGACATGTTGCAGTTTGAAAACCAAGAGGAGTTTGCCGCGTTTTGCCGTGTCAAGAGAAATACCGGGGTTGTGGAGGACTATCGGGCCAATATTTACACCTTCGACAAGCAAATCCTTCCAGTTTCTATTTCTGGTGTGGATATGGTACTGGAAGATGGGAGCAACTGTTTTATTATCTACCTAACCACCTTTTGTGATCTAACAACAACCGACGCAGCAAGCTATAGCAATCGGCTTTCCACTATTATGAATGCGGCATTTTTAACTGACGATGTGGAGTCTGCCATACAAAACACCATTGCACTGGCAGGACAGTATGTGGATGCCAGCAGGGTATACATATTTGAAGAAATCAACAAAACCACCACCCGCAACACCTACGAATGGTGTGCCCCGGGAATTGAGCCTGCCATTCAGGATCTGCAAAACCTTATGAAAGCAGATTATCACTATGACACCATCGTAAACTCCGGCATGTATATTGTAAATGATGTGCAGAAATTGCCCCAGCAGGATAGGGAAATACTCGAGATGCAGGGAATAAAGGCACTGGCTATTCTACCATTCTATTCTCAAAAAAAGCCCATTGGTTATATGGGTTTTGATGACTGTAACACTGTTCGTGTTTGGTCCCATGACCAAATTCAGTTTTTAGAAACAATTGCGGTCATGGTAGCAAATTTTATCAAACGCAGAAATGCCGAACAGGAAGCGCACAATAGTCAAAATATTTTGCAAACCATATCGGATAACTCGGATAATATGGTGTATGTCAACAGCTTGGAGGACTATATCATCAAATTTGTCAGCAAATCGGTTGAGAATGCATTTGGCATGTCTGCTGATGAGATGGTGGGGAAACGGTGCTGGCAGGTGCTGCAAAAGGATCAAACCGGGCCATGCTCCTTCTGCCCAATACCCCACATCCAGCACCCGGATGGAGAAGATAAGTCGGATGTGTATGTGTGGGAGATTCAAAACACGCGCACACAGAAAACCTATCTGGCTAAAGATTACATCATCAAATGGGTAGACGGCCAATATGTGCATGTAGAAACCGCTATGGATATTTCCAGTAGAAAAGAATACGAAAACACCCTGCAGTACTATGCCTATATGGATCAAATGACCGGGACCTACAATCGGCAATGGGGATATGCTGCTCTGGAAAAAGAACTGAAAAAGACAGATATTTTCGGCAGCCTTTGCTTTATTGATGTAGATGGTCTTAAACGAACCAACGACCAATTTGGACACACAGCAGGCGATAGCCTGCTTATGGATATAACCAAAACCATCAAGAAATATTTGGAACAAGGGGAATACATCTGCCGCTGGGGTGGCGATGAATTCATCCTCTGGCTAAAACGCAACCAGCAAGATGCCAAAGAGATGATTATACAGATACAGAAGGAAATGGACTGTATCAACAAAGAAAATACCCAAAACTATCAATTATCTTTTAGCTATGGTATTATTGCTGTCACCCAGTCTATGGACTGCGATTTGGATACCATTGTGATGCAAGCAGATGAGAGGATGTATAAAAACAAGGTGGAAAAACGCTCTATGAATAAGCGCCGCAGGAGAGACGATTGATCCAATCGTCCACCAGGCTTTTCTAGCATAAAAAATGTCCATGTATACTCTAAAAAGAGCATACATGGACATTTTTTTACTTAAACTGCATATTTTTTTCTTTCGGTAATGCGAAGAACTGCAACAGCAGCAATAGACGTTAAAAGAATCTCTGGCAACATAAAGCTGCCATTGTACATCAGGGAGTAAATCCAAACTGGAGTGCCTTCGGGCGCGTAGCCACCCCAGATAAGAATACCGGACACAAAGCTACATAAAAAGCGCAACAACCCGGTAATAACCGCTCCCGAGACCACCCCCATAAGCTTGGTGGAATTGCCCTTTGCAAATACAACCGCAAAACCCAACACTGCATAGGCCAGGATGTAGTCCAACAGGGCACATCCCACCATGGTCAATAAGGTGGTGCAGTATAGTACATTTTTAAAGCCCAGTATCATCTGAATAACGCCGTGAACAGTGGCAGAAATCACCCCCCATTTCCATCCGTGGCGATAAGAAATCATCAGTAGCGGCAAGGTGCTGCACAAGGTAATAGAACCGCCCATAGGCATTTCATAGATGGGAATATACCCCAAAATGGTGGCCATAGCGATAAGTAGTCCACATTCCACTAAAACATGGGTTTTGTTTTTTGACATAATTGTATCAGCCTTTCTCGGTTTTACTGTAGGCAAGGTAGCAAAAAAGCGCACTATGAAGAAAACTTCACAATACGCTTGGTGTAAAGCTTCCTACGCTGGTATTACCCAGATCAGGTATTAGGGTCATGGAATATCCATTTCTCAGCCGTTAACGGCTCCCCTG
>CAYNCW010000201.1:0-5907 GCA_964395635.1 uncultured Oscillospiraceae bacterium | reverse complement strand
TTAGTTTTCATCTTTTCTATTTTTTTAATGGCTTTGATTTTGCTTTTGATGTCCGACAGCAGGTGCTCATATTGTCTTACCCAAGCATCCTCAGGAGGAGATTCGCGTATCTGCTCAAATACTTTTTGGAGTATACTTTTGATAACCGTATCAACTTTATGGGCTACATATTTTCTTTTGCATTTGTTTTCACCAACGGTAGAACCATTAGAACACGCATAAGCTGGGGCGCTGGAAACTGTAGTGTTGCCGTCTTTTCTGAGGTATTTTGAGTATTGAACGTTAGATGTCATTCTTCGCCCGCAATGACCGCAGAAAATATTGCCCGAGAGAAGTGTCGCGCCCTTTGTTGTCATCGGAATCCTTCTCTCATGGTAATGCTTGTTGCGCATTTTTCGCAGTTCTTGCGCCCTGTAAAACGTGTCCTCGTCAATGATTTGCAGTTTCCGAACGAAAGTCTGTATTTCGCCACGCTTGATATAGCCGATATACATTTTGTTTTCAAGCAGTTTGTATATATTGGCTGTGGTAAAGGGTTTGCCGTTGGACTTTACTACCCCTTGTTCATACAAATATTGTACAATCCTAAAAGCGCCGTACCCCTCATAAGCGTATTTATTGAAAATTGCTTTAACTACGTTTACTGCCGCTTCGTCATCCAGAACATAATCCAATACTTCTTTTCCTTTTTTGGTATTGAACCGCCCGCACTTTTCCAAACGATAGCCGAATGAGGCTTTGCCGCCTGCATAATGTCCCTCTTGGGCAAGCTGATGAACGGCGGATTTAACTCTGACTGACGTTTTAATGCTTTCGCCCGATGCCTGCCAGTATCGGATATAGTTGAGCAATTTATCAACATGATTGTCAAGGCGCTGTTCGCCCTCATTCACGCTCCAGACCGCGATATTATTTCGGATAAACCACTCCACGACAAACGGCGTCTCATCATCTCTGCGGCCTAACCGATCAAACATGTAAACCAGCAGGATGTCAAAGCTACCTAAAGCCGCCTCGCGTTGAATTTCCAGAATGGCGTCTCTTTTTGTACTGGACACTTTAAAGCCGGACACACCTTTCTCGAAAAACTCCTTGGTAACTTCCCAGCCTTGACGCTCCGCAAATTCACGGCATGCTTGCTTCTGCATGGGGATATCGTCGTTTTCAACCTGTTCCAGCGTGGAAACACGGTACAGGCAATAAACACGTTTGTTGTTTTCCATAATCACTTTCTCCTCTACAAAATATAGATAGGTGATTATGGGTTTGGCTGATACAATTTTCAAGGTGCAGTCAGGGGAATTCCCCTCATCAGAGAAATCCCCTAATAACACCATTTTACATCAGTTTAGCCCCATAATCAACCGATAATCGGAAAATTAATCTGCTTTCGGGGAAGTCTCTTGATAAAAGCCAGCAAGAAGAATGCTTTTTACCGTCTCGATGGCTTTTTCATCGCTTTCGGGAGAGAGATTCAGAACAACCTTGCAACGGTTTATGGTAAATTCTTTGCTGGGGATAAAAATATTCGCGTTCGGGGTGCTGTTTTCGGGGACGGTCATTAAATTCAAAGGCATATTCCTCTCTACATTTCCATCTCAAAATCTTGAGACAGCTCTTGTTCGTATTCTTCTTCTGAGATTGGGGGCGCAGGGACAATTTCTTCTTGCTGATCTTGCAAAGCATTTACCATATCCCCAACAGTTTTAGCAAGCAGAAGCAGATTGTCGGGATTATCGCGCCAATCCCCGCCCATTTCACTATGATTTTCGCGGGGGACATATCCCTGTGCTTGAGGTATTGCTCCAGCTCTGTCAGCCGTTGCTTTTGACTGTGGCTGATTGTACCGGCCATTTCCCGAAGCTCCGTTTTCAGCGATCTTTCTAGCTCGTGCCCCTGATTGGAAATGCTCTCGCGCAGGTCGCGGGTCTGGTCTTTGTATGCCGTATCTCCGTATCTCTGGAACATATCCTTGACCCTCCCGGTTGTCGGCAGGCCGTTCATGTATTTTTTGATTTCCGGCAATTCTTCCGCCATTTGGGACATAAGCCTCAGCATGGCCTCCCATTGTTCCACCGGAATAGCGCAAATCTGCGGTAGGTACGGCATGCGCATAATCTCTTCGGGTGTGTTGAGCTGTTTGAGCTGCTCGGTTAAATTGCTCAAAATATTCCTCCATTTCGGATTTTAGGTATTTGCTTTCGTGGAGCCTGTTGTCGCGGCATTTCTTGCCCTCCGGGGTTGTGTAGGTTATGTACTTGTGCTGCGGCTCCCATTTCATCTGATAGCCCAGCTTTTCCATACAGGCGGTAAATTGCCCTTTAGAGCGGCTTTGTGCCATCGCGTGGTCAATAGCTGCCATCAGCTTAAATTTGAAGCTGTCGCCCCGCAAAGCGGCGCGGTATTCCCGCTGTTCAAGACTTTTCTTTCCCTGTTTTTGATAGCGCGCAAGCACTTCCAATCCATGCGACTGGCAGATGGTGTCGGATAAATCCCGAAAGCGGTGTAAATCCTGTTCATTAAATTGCAGCTTTAGCCCTGTTTCATGGCTGACAGAATTGACGATCAAGTGATTGTGCCAGTGGTCGCGGTCGATATGGGTAGCGACAAGCACTTCATAGCCTTTGAAATACTCCGCAAGCTCCAACCCCATTTGGTGGATTTCTTGAGGTGTGGCGTTTTCTCCCGGCGGAAACGACTGGATATACTGGTAGAAATACCGCCCTTTTTCCTTTTCATATTGCCGTTTGGTCGCCATAAACTCTTGGAATGCGGTTTCTGCAAGACAATCCTTGCCGGACAAAAGCCTCATCCTTTTTTGTTCCTGTTCCAGCAATGTCTTTTTATCCTGTGAAACGTACCGCATGACTTTGGACATCGCCGTTTTGCTTTGGGTTCTGTTGCGGACTGCGGCGACAGTAGCCACGGCTTCACCGCCTGTCCATGAGGTCATAAAGATAATCAAATACGGCGCCGAAGTCTTTCTTTACTGCTGATAACTTAAGGCATTGGATTTTCCCCATGTTGCATAGGGTGGTCAATTGATTCAGATTACGCCCGATGCCTTTCAGTTCGGCGCTCACCTTGTCCAGACCATCAATCACAACGATTGGCTTGTCCAGTGCGGCAGTTGTAATAAAGTCGGTCAGCGTCATTTTGGCTTGCTGAGCCTTGTGCCGAATGGCTTGATAATCCAGCTCACTCATGCGCATAGAAAACATTTTGCTTTTATTCTTCAATGTTGTCTCCTTTTGTGGATGCGGCTTGCGGCGTATCCGTTCCCCGGGGTCGAGGGGCAGCGCCCCCGCAAGCATTGTTTGTGTTGGCGCGATAGCGTCAATACAAACAATATGCTTGCCTACCCTAAAAAGGGTAGTTCTATTAGCCGCAAGCCGGGGCTTGTTTTTGGGCATTTGCCGTGGTACAATGTAGGCACAAGCTTTTTGCGAGTGGCTGCCGCTGTCTGCTGGAACAGACAGGTTACGGCGGTCACTTCTCTTTATGCAATCATAGGCATCCCCCCTTTCGCAAAGAAAATTTTGAAAAACTATTGCGTTTCTTGGTCTTGCATGCTACAATTTGTATATACGTTATTGATTTAATATAATATCAATTACGTACACATCAGTATAACGGATGTACTGCTGGAAATCAATACATCCGTGAACGATTGTGTATTAAATTGATTTATGACATTTTGAGGCGAATCTGATAACGGACAAGGGGTTTTTGCTATGAGGCTGCTTATCGGAGAAAAGGATGAAACGCTTGATATTGAGGAATTTGAGTACAGAGGCAGCTTTGACTTTGGCGGGTTGCTGTTTGAATTTCTTGCGTTTGATTTTCGCGGTTATCAAATAGAAACAAACAACAGCAAAAAGGAAATAGAAGCACTTATCCGCACATTTTGCGAAAAGGCTCTTGCAGTATCGGAGCTTTTTCTGTTTTTGATATGGAATCAGATGAACAGCTTTAGTGGCGATGATACTGCGGAAATTCCGTTTTGTGGCGGGGTTCGGAAACAGTTTAAGAATTTCAGATGGTACTTCGAAAGGAAAAAAGACATAAAAAAATTGAGCCCCGAGGAGCTCAATAGCTTTGTAAATTTATTTAACGATGCGATGGAGCGTTTCGATGCTGTGCGGGAATTGCTCGGAAACGCCTGTGCGTTCTGCCTTGATATGGATTATGCTGAACACGATTTGACAAGATTTACATCTGCCCAAAGGTGGTATATTTTGAAACGCCACTGCGAAGAGGATGATCCCATGTGGTTGATCGGGCAAATGTGTGAGGAAATGTCGGAGGAGACAATTATAACAGGAGAAAGAGAAGATTTTTTCAGCGATTCGCTGTTTCATTCGGATAGTGATGAACTGGATAGCTATTTTGATGACCCGGAGGATATGGCGGCTTTCATTGAGAAGTACAGAGACACGCCTGTAAAAATATTAAAAGCCTATCGGGTGGATGGGTTGCTCAGCTTGTGCTACGCCGAGCTTTGGCATATGGTTGTAAACGGCGTTAAAATTCGCAAATGCGGGTACTGTCAAAAATATTTTGTTCCGTACTATGAGAATACGGAATATTGCAGCCGCTTGGTGGAGGGGAAATCCAAAACCTGCAAGGAATACGCGCCGATGTATTTTTACCGCAAAAAAGCGGAGGACGATTTGACAGGAATCTACATGAAGGCCGACGCCGCCCATTACAAGCGGCACACCCGCAACAAGGATTATTACACTTGGGATCAGCTTACTGCATGGCGCGAAAAGGCGAAGGAAAAGCTGGAACTTGCAAGGCACGGCGGGTTATCGGCTGACGAGCTTAAACAGGCAATCAAGCCAAAGCATATTCAATAGATAATGAAATCCCGCCTTGATCTACAGCCATGAGGTATGACAAGCTATAGAAGGTGTAGACAGTTTCTATCTGATTTCCTGTTCCAAATTTCGAAATATATCAGTATCAAAGAAATCAAACAAGCTAATTTCCAAACCATCGCACAGCTTTTTAATTGTGACTATACCGGGATTTTTACTGCGTTTATAGAAAATGCCTTTAATCGTTGAATTTGCCACGCCGGAAATATAGCTTAGTGCGTTAATTGTTATTTCTCGTTCTCGGCAAAGTTCTTCAATCCTATCAGCTACGGCATTTCTTGTATCCATAATATCGCCTCCTTAACATAAACAATAATTGCGATATAACGCAAAGGAGGGATGTTTCATGCCGGATTTTGAAAAAATGTATTTTCATCTTGCGGGGAAAATTGCGGACGCAATTGAAACGCTGGACAAGGTTTCGCGGGATTTGAAAGTGGTGCAAATTGAGGGGGAGGATATGTTTATCGAGGATGAAGATACAGACGAAACACAATCGACAGAAAATATCAATGCATAAAGCCAACAGCCGCCTTTGGATATTAAACCCAAAGGCGGCTGCAAAATTTATTATGCTTTATTGATTGCGTCTGTACTCGTCAAAGTCCGAAACATAGTAGTACCATCCACTTTTGGATAATGGAACTAATTCAGTCAAAAATTCGATTGTTGGTTCCTCTCCACTGAAGGAATAGGCAAGGCCACAACTTTTATTCAGAGTTGACCACCTTTGAAATTCGATAAAACTATCACTATTGCCCGATATAACATTAAACTTACCATTATTTAAGATAAGCTCAATCGCATCAATCACCTCCTGATCTGCTATATCGGTTTCAATCCTACCGATTTTCGGATCATTTGTAGTCTTTACTTCGTTTGCATCTGGAATATAAATTGAGGAACCTTCTTGACTTTCCAAATAATTTGCAACAACCAATAGTTCTACTTCATATTGATGCAAATCTTTTTCTAGTCTTTCTCTTGATGGCATAAATACAGGGCTAAACGTGAAAAACGATAT
>CAYNCW010000200.1:0-5949 GCA_964395635.1 uncultured Oscillospiraceae bacterium | reverse complement strand
GCACGAAAGTGTCGAGACTCATACTTTTTTTGCCAGTTTCTATGTAGCTGACATAAGTGGGGGATTTGTTTATCAATTCCGAGAACATCAACTGTGACATCTGTTCTCTCTCCCGGATGGTCTTGATTCGTTTTCCTATGGAATGGTAATTCAATTTCATAATGATAGAACCTCCTAGTAAAATTTCGGTTCTACTATTATGTCAGGAGCGCACTGAATTCCGCGATATACCAACAACCCGAAAGATGCAGCCGAAACATGCGGATATCGGTTGAGACCGTATACCCTCTTCCAACTTTATTCTTTCAAATATAAACCAGCGGTCAAGCATTTGACTTCTGGTTTATTTCTTTCTCTGCCGCCGCTTTGTATAATTTCAATCAAATATTGTGGCCGGGGAGTATTATTATGCCTGAATTAATTGAAAATACCGAACTTGAAGTCATGCCTTCTTTTGATTTTTTGATTGAAACCGATGCCGAGCAACAAACTCTTTTTACCGAGCATCGGGCATGGCTGAAAAACATCAAGCATGAACGACCTTTACCGAAACATGACTTTAAGGTTGCGGTCTATATCCGCTATTTCAACCAGACTAAGTATGATGACTACCTTGAGGCCCATAAGCAGCAGTTTCTATGTTCAATAGCTCTTTGCCCCAATTGGGAGTTTATCGGGTTTTATGTCGACGAAGGCGGAACCGCACCAAATATGGAGAGTGCCGAAGCATGGTCGCAACTGCTTCAGGATTGCTACGACGAGAAGGTTGATCTTATCATTACACAAAAGACGAGCAATGTATCCAAGAAACATCAGGAGCTCAGCTTCTGTGCTAGGCTACTTGCCGGGCTTGAAAAGCCTGTCGGCATCTATTTTATATCTGAGGATATCTATACCTTGGCTTCCTATTATCAGGAGGACTTGAAAGATCCATGCTTTTTACCTGCTCCAGATAAGCCTCTACTGCCTGATGATAATTTCGATATGAGGGGTATGCTGAATGATTGATCCGAGCAAACGGCAGAAAGTCATGGAACAGAAAGCGCGTGTCCACAAAATGGTTAATACCAAGGTGGATCAGGATAATTATGAGTTCATTCCTGCGAAAAAGCAGATTGACTACTACGATAATGAGGTTGCCCAGCGGGTTGCTGTATACGTCCGTGTATCTACCGGTAGTATTCAACAGACCTCGTCCTATGAGTTACAGAAGAAATACTACGAAGAATATGTTGCTTCACGTGCAAACTGGACACTCGTCAAAATATACGCGGATGAGGGGATAAGTGGCACTTCTCTGGCACACCGTGACGAGTTCAATCGGATGATTTCCGACTGCGCTATGGGAAAAATTGACATGATCATTACCAAAAGTGTTTCCCGTTTCGCCAGAAACGTTGTTGATTGCATCAGTATGGTGCGAATGTTGGCTGAGCTTGCTCAGCCAGTTGGAGTGTTTTTTGAAAGTGAGTGCATTTTTTCGTTGAAGGATGATTCACAGATGGCGCTTTCATTTCAGGCTACTATGGCGCAAGAAGAATCACATATACGAAGCCGCAGCATGGAAACTTCATTGCGTATGAGACTCGACGGCGGCCTTCCACTGACCCCTAAACTTCTCGGATACTCCCATGATTCGGATGGTATGCTGATCATCAATCCAGATGAAGCATCAACTGTGAAACTAATTTTCTTCATGTATCTATATGGTTATTCAACAGCAGAAATTGCCGATTCAATGACTGAATTGGGAAGAAAGACCTATTTAGGGAACGTGAATTGGACATCCAACTCAATCGTTCAGGTCCTTCGAAATGAAAGGCACTGTGGCGATGTTGTGACGAGAAAGACTTTTACGCCGAATTATTTGAACCATAAAGCTAAAAAAAACCGTGGCGACCGGCCCCAAAGCATTTATCGGAATCACCACGAGGCAATCATATCGCGAGATGATTACATAGCCGTTCAACATCTACTTGATAACGCGAAATACGGAAACAAGTCGATTCTCCCAGAACTGCGGATAATCGACAGCGGCCTTTTAAGGGGGTTTGCCACAATTAACCCCCGTTGGGCCGGTTTTAAACTTGTGGATTATTATCAGGCGGCGGCCAGCATCAATCCATCGGAAACAAATCCAGAGAGTGAGCACGACGGGTATGTGGAGCAAGAGCCAGAAATCCACATCCGGGTTGAGGCAGGAGACTTTGATATGCGTGGTTTTGAAATTGCGCGCTCCGAATTTTTCGATACCGTTAACCGTCCATATGTGACTTTTCAAGATAAAAAGGTAAAATTCAGTACCGCCTGCGTACGAAAGCTTGGCAAGAGCAATAGGGTGGAGTTTCTGGTGGATCCGATTGATTTACGTTTCGCAGTCAGAACAGCAGCAAAGGATAGCAGAAGCGCAATCATATGTTCAAGAGTATCGGACGGCATCTATTACCCCAAAGAAGTCTCTGGCGCAGCCTATCTCGAAACACTATTTCAGTTGTTCCAGTGGAATGCAGATTTCAAGTATCGAATCTCTGGCACTCTTTTTCAGAAAAACATTGAATCTGTGTACATATTCAATGTAAAAGATGCAGAAGTTTTTATAAAACCTCATGTGTTGGTTGAGAAGGATGAGATGGAATCCGAGGTGGATGCTGTGACGCCGCTTTCTGTTTCCGGAACCAGAGTTCGCGCTGTGCCGCAGGAATGGGCAAAATCCTTTGGAAATCAATATTACGTACACCAGCACACTTTCCCGCCTGCCGAACCGGACAGTGAACATGACTGGAAAATAAGGATGGAAGGCCAGTTGTGTGAAACAAGAAAAAAAATCCATGTTACAAGTGCTGATGAGCTCAAGCGCTTTATTAGCCAAGAATTAAACGGCGGCACACCGGAGGGCAAAGTAGATGGATGAGTTTATGCAAGAGCAAATTGAAGTTGCCCCTGAGTTTGAATACGAGGGATATCAAGTTGTTCGCCGTGAGTTTTTTGCACATACAAAGGAGCCCTCCATTACTTTTAATAACTATAAAGTCTATTTCAACAGCGCATGCTTAAAAAAGTTTCCATCGGTAGATTATGTGCAGGCTTTGGTGAATGCTGACCGAAAAAGCCTTGCGATACGCCCGTGCCACGAAGAGGAGCACGATACCGTACCCTGGTGTGTTCCCGGTTCTGCCCAAAGAAAACCCAGACAGATCACCGGCAAGTTATTTTTTGCGAACATAGCTTCGTTGATGGGCTGGAACCCGGAATATCGATATAAGCTCCTTGGTAAAATTGTTCATGCTAAAGACGAATCTCTAATTACCTTTGATTTATCGGCAACGGAGGTGTACCATCGTATAACCAAAGATGGTGAAAAACCCAAAACATCTCGGATCCCCGTATTTCCCGTTGGCTGGCAGAACCAATTCGGACTACCATTTAAAGAACACCAAAAGTCCATGCAGATTGACATCTTCAACGGTTACGCCGTATATGCGATAAAAGGCAACAGTGTTGTCTCTGCCGCAAAGGCTCCCATGGAGACGACGAATCATCTACCAGTGGATGTGGCAGATGGTAATATAGCAGGAGGCGTGAATAATGAGGAGTGATTGCCCCCCAATCGCAGATCTGACCATCGATTTAAGGCGAAATAGGTTTCGCATATACAGAAAGACACTGCGACACCTTGGCAATCCTGCTTTTATTCAATTTTTGATTAACCCGGAAGAGTTATATATCGCAATCCTTGGTTCAGACAAGCCGATAGCTGGTGGAACAGCCAATAAAGTCAACTTAAATCTGAATCTGAAAAGCTGCGTGGAGTTTTATAGCGCCACGCTGATGGGTGGAATTTTCAATATTTTTGGTGTGCTTGAACATGGGTGCAGCTATCATCTTGCCGGAGAAATTGATCGGACAAATCGTGTAGCATATTACTCGCTTGAAACACTGAAAAAAATCGAGAGGGGTTCAGTTGATGGCCGGCAAGGGATATGAGCAACTAAAAATAGATACTGAGTTCAAAAATCTTATCAGGCCGTTGAACCGCGAAGAGTATGCGCAGTTGGAAGCGAATCTGGTCTTGGATGGCTGCCGTGACCCAATTACCGTATGGAATGGCACCATAGTTGACGGACATAACCGATACGAAGTATGCAACCGGCTTCACATTCCTTACGCTATACAAGAGGTATCATTCGATGGACGTGAAGAAGCGACCATTTGGATATGCGCAAATCAACTTGGCCGCAGGAATATCACGGATGAAGCACGCAGATACTTAATCGGACGACAATATGAAGCGGAGAAGATGGTCGGTTTTCGCAGAAATACTGAGGGAAATAACCAATACTCCACTTTTACAGACGATGAAACATCCGATATTTCCAATGAGGTATCTGGCAAGGAACGTCGGGAGAGCGGACTGCGCACAGCCGCAAGGATTGGAGATAAATATCATATTTCTTCCGGAGCGGTGCAGAAATACGCAAAGTACAGTCAGGCACTGGACACTTTGGGGAATAAGATGCCGGAATTGGTTCCGAAAATACTATCAGGGAATTATAAAATATCCCACGATAATATTGTGGCGCTCTCAGAAATGGACACGGAAAAAGTGAAAGCGTTAGGTTCAAAGGCAGGTCTCGGTTCGGCGCCTTTCATTCGATATAGCGATTCTCGCAGAGATCTATCCAGTGAACCTGATAAGAGGCCTACACAACGGGCAGCTAATATTCCAACAATCAAGACTATGCCGGAACACGATCCAGATGGTTTAGCTAAGGGCCTTACGTTTACTATCCCATCCTGGGTAGGTTCCATAGAACGAACAAGGACGGCAGGTGATATCCATATGGTCTCATCAGAAGCGAAAAACCGCTTAAGAGAAGCATTGGTTCTCTTGCAAAGCGAGATACTGACCTTGCTCGCCACGCTGAAGGAGGAAATCTGATGCCAGATTATAGCATGTTTGTTCCAGATGTCCATTTTGAACAAATTCCAATCAAAAATCTGGTATCCAGTCAGGAGTATCAGCGCAACCTATCACAAAGACATGTTGAACAAACCGCGGCGAATTTTGATTTACGGCAAGTGAATCCCGTAAAGGTCAGCCGGCGCGATGGCATCAACTTTATCTTTAACGGCCAACACACCGTAGAGACTGTCGCACTCATTTCCGGTTCTCGGGATACACCGGTGTGGTGCATGATCTATGATGAACTGAATTACCAGGATGAGGCAGACATTTTTGCTAACCAGATGAAATTTGTAAAGGCACTCAAACCATACGAAGTGTTCATGGCAAACATTGAGGCTGGAAATGATAAGCAACTTATCATACGGGATTTGGTGGAGTCCTACTCCTTGTCCATCGGTCAGGTCAGAAACTATAACGTCATTTGTGCGGTGGCCGCTCTGGAGCGCATCTATGATAAATACGGCTATCACTTGTTAGATCGTACCCTTCGTCTCTGCGTGAGTGCGTGGGAAGGTGATATGTACTCGCTTTCAGGTAATTTTCTGAATGGAGTAGCTCGGTTTGCATATGCGTTTGGAGACTCATTACGTGACGAACTGTTTAAAGAAAGAATCGGTCTTATCTCTGTTAAACAACTTGCTCGAACCGCCAAGGAGCGGCGGCCCGGTTCGCTTGGCTATGCCGAGGCCATGTTGGTGGCGTATAATCGGAAGTGCAAATATCCATTGCAATGGAACAAGCTGTATGAGAAGGATATTGCGACAAACGTTGGCGGGGATACTCAAATCGATTTTCTGGATGATGACACTGACGATTCCACAGATGAATAGTAATGTTTGAGTTATCCATCAATTTGGTCTATAAAATATTGATTTTTGGTCTGTATTATTTTATGATACAGACCTCTTGTATATCCATCTAGTGATAGGCTGTTTTTGTTAATCTAAAAATACAGCAAATGGTCACGAAAAATACAGCACCTG
>CAYNCW010000199.1:0-6017 GCA_964395635.1 uncultured Oscillospiraceae bacterium | reverse complement strand
ACATCATGAGCAAAGTCACATCAGTAAACCCAGTTTTTGACATGTCGCCAGGATCCGCAAACAAAGCGGGAAAAACAACTAGCGGAGATATGGACTTTAAAGCATTGTTACAAGGCGCTATGAGCGGCAAGGATACCGGCTCAGCCCAATCTTCAAATTATGTAGCAGTTAGGACCAAGCAAGCTGTAGAAGCTGCGAATGCTGACAAAGAAGAAACCACCAGCAAGGACAAAGACAAATCCAACGACACAAGTGACCAGCCCACCGTGGCGGTTATGGCCGCTGTGGTAACCACTACACCCATTGTGGATGAACAAACGGGTGAGCAAACCGGAAAGTTAATAGAGGAAAAAAGCGTAACCATTCCGGTTGTAATGGACTCAGTGCCATCCTCTATGCAGTATGCACAAAAGGTTGCGGCGGCAGAAGCGGCAGCTGCTGTAGTTACACCTACGGTAGTTGAAGATGGTGCAGCAGAGGAAAATCAGATTCCCATTGAATCCATTGAAATCACCAAGCCGCCAGAAGAGCCGGTGCAAACACCCCAGCTGCCTACACAGCCACCCAGAACACAGTATACCGCGGATACCGAGGCAGACCCCTGGCAGGAACGGTTTGATACCCTTTTAAACCAAAAAGCACAGGAATTGACTGGCCGCACACAGGACAATGCCCAAATTGCATCCCCACAGGCTCAGCCACCTGCAAATGAAAGCAAGGTTCCCCAAGAGCTCCAGCCCCAGGTGCCCAAAGAAGTTGTGGAAAAGCAGGAGCAATCCGAGTTAATCAAAGCAACTGAACGCAATATCGTGCGCAGCAATCGCACCCTTAAAGAAGAGCTTGTGAAAACCACCCGGGAAAACGAAACAGTGGTTCAGCCTGTCCAGCATCGGCCCGAACCCATGCGTGCCCATATGGTGCAACAAACCACAGGCCCTCAACAGACCTATACCCCCAATCCTATGGAGCAGATTCATACTGAGGTAGTGCGCAATCTGGAAAACCAAAAAATGGAGTTTCGCATGCAGCTCAATCCTCAGCAGCTTGGGAAGATTGACGTTAAAATGGTGATGGACAGCGGCAGAGTGACAGTGGAGATTATCGCATCCAGCACAAAAACCGCTGAACTCTTGGCCCGCAACTCGGAAAGTTTGATGGCAGCACTGCGGGTATCCAATGTGGATCTACAGTCGGTGCAGATAGTCAACCAAACCCAAGCACAAACCGGACACATGAACCAAGCCTTTAACATGGAGAACTCCTCCTCACAACAAGGTCAGCAGCAAGACCAGCATGCCAACCAAAGCAGGCAGTTTGGTAGCCAAGGCGGCATGACCGGAGACCAACAGGATCAACCGGATGAGCGCAACCCGGAACAACTGCTGAACTATGTAATCTAATTGAAAGGAGCACTGTCAATGCCTGTACAAATGAGCGGCGCAGATGCGTATATGGCTCCCGCCAGACTCAGCACAAAAACAGCTATCCGCGGCAAAAGCCCCACAGAGCTGGATATGAATGACTTCATGAATCTGCTGGTGGCTCAAATGACCAACCAAGATATGCTCAACCCAACCACCGATACTGAGTTTATTGCCCAGATGGCCCAGTTTACCACATTGCAAGGTATCAATACCATTCAGGAGTATCAGTTGTCCTCTTATGCGGCTTCCTATGTAGGAAAAACCGTTAGTATAGCCCATATAGGCGATACCGGCAACCTGACCAAGGCAGAAGGAATTGTCTCAGCGGTAACCTTTTATGAAGGTCAGCCCCAGGTGGTAGTGGACAATGTAAAATACCCTCTGTTCTCGGTTATGGAGATAAAGGTTCCTGCAACCACCAAACCGGAGGAAACAACCAAGCCGGAAGATACCACCGAACCCGAAGAAACCACTAAGCCGGAGGGCACTGAAGGTGCCGGAGCAGGAGCAACCGAATAATCCAATGACAAACAGACGATTGGCAACAAAGAACCAACTTTTTTGCAAAGCGGTGGAAACATGAAACAGATACAAGGGTTAGGCCACCCTATAATAACCGGTAAACCCGGAGCAGCCCCTAAAAATAGCAGCTCCGAAACCAGTTTTCAGCAGCTGTTACAGCGTTCGCTGCAAACACAAACCCAGGCCCAAGAAATAACCCTTTCCAAACATGCCCAGGCACGCACAGTGCAAAGAGGCATAGAGCTGGACCATCAGCAAATGGTACGTTTAGAACAGGCGGTTGAGCTGGCTCAGGAAAAAGGGTTAAGGGATGCACTGGTTATGATGGATAGCAATGCATTTATCGTCAATGTTCCCAACCGGGTGATTGTAACTGTGGTGGGGCAGGGCGAATCGGAAAACGCAGTGTTTACAAACATTGATGGCGCAGTAATTATATAAAAAGCCGGACCTTTTAGGAGGCTGACGAAATTCTGACTGACAGATGAATTTCTACTGCGCCTTTCTATAAAGAAAGGAAGAATACAAGCTTATGATGAGATCACTTTCCTCTGCTGTAGGCGGGCTAAGAGCACACCAAACCAAGATGGACGTTATCGGTAACAACATTGCCAACGTGAATACTTACGGGTTTAAAGCAAGCCGTGTAACCTTCTCGGATGTATATTACCAAACCCTTTCTGGCGGTAGTGCGCCTTCTCCCACCATGGGTGGTACCAACCCAACACAGATTGGTTACGGTGCCGCTGTTGCTACCATCGATGTGCTCAACACCCAATCGGGTATGAGCAGCACCGACCGGGCACTGGATGTGTATATCAACGGCGACGGTATGATTGCAACCAAAGATTCATCCGGTACCTTGCGGTACTCCCGCTTGGGTGTTTTGGGCTTTGATGCAGAAGGTAACCTGGTTGATTCCAATGGTAGCTTTGTGCAAGGCTTCCCTATGGATGATAAAGGGCAACCCATCGTTAACCCCGATGGTACTGTGGATGTAAACAAGCTTTCCAATATTAAAATAGACCCCAAGATGCTGGATCAGATGACCGGTATTTCCATTGGAACCACCGGTGATATTGTTGGTATCATGCCTGGCGAAACCGAGCTCAAGCTCAACAGTGGCCTGCCAGCTTGGGTACAGAATGTGGTTCTGCCTGAAAAATCCGATTTGGCAGGGGACATTAAGCTGAACATGGCCACTGAATCCAGAACCAACAGCCCACTGCCTGCCGACTGGATCACCGGCGTGGAAATAATGCCTGACAGCGGTATTAAAGGCAGCTATGACTTTAAATATGATAACGTTAAAAACACCATTACCATGATGAATACCGCCACTGGCGAAAAGCTTACAGGAGCCTATGTGCGCGGTGGCAAGGTTGAGATGAAAGACGCAACCGGTAAGGTAATGGCCACAGTCACCACAGATAACTTTAAGCAAGCACAAGCGATTACTGGCAGCCCCATGAATTATACCACCCAACAAGTGCTTACCTTGAACGCAACCGATAAGGGTGGCGCAAAAATTACCGAATCTGTAGATTACTTTGGAACCAACGAAGTAAACTTTGGTTCAGGTACCACGCAGGTCACCGTAATGCTTAGCCCTTCTGATGTAAAAACCAACACCGAAGCAAATATTACCTTTGATTACGCGGCTGTAAATGCATCAAATTTGAAATGGATACAGGGTGCCCAGATTAAAACCACCTCTGGAGTGCCTGTAGGGGACATTTCTATTCAAGCCGGTGTGGATTATAAGGCCACAACAACTGTTGGCTCAGCTAGTAGTGCATATAACTTTTTAGATAAAAGTGCTCTTGAACAACTTATTCATAAGTATAGCACAGACAACGGAAAGTCTGGAGACGTAACCATTGATCTTAAAGAAGATACTGTCACCGGAGATTGGGATCTTACAATTAAAATGGGGACCGATACCATTGGAACGGTAGCAGGCATTACACCAAATGCTGCCAGTACATCAATTATAATTGATGGAATTGAGCTCTTTAAATCAGGCGCCACGTTTGATCCCGAAGCAGATGTTACAGGGGATCCCATCGGTAGCTCCGCTGAAGTAAATGTAATAAGATCTCTTGATAATACTGGAAAAGTGATAAGCGAAGCAATTTATAAAGATACCTCTAGTGTTACCGTGGGCGATATCACACTTAGTGTGGATCCCACAGCAATGAAGACATTCTTTGATACTGCAAAAACACTAGCACCGGGCGCAAAACTCACCACACAAAAAATAGGAACTGTGGGCAATGCAGATGTTCCTGATTGGAAATTGGGCGATAAGGTTGCAACTGCCCGGGTAGGCGAAGGCGAAAAGGTAATTATCGGTAACATTGCTATGGCCAAAGTACCCAACATGGCTGCTATGGAACAAGCAGGGCAAAGCTACTTTGTAACCACCCCCAACTCGGGTGAAGCCACCTTTGCCAAACCTGGCACCAGCGGCACCGGTACTTTAAAATCCGGTTACCTGGAAATGTCCAACGTGGATATCTCCAAAGAATTCACAGATATGATTACCACCCAACGTGGATTCCAGGCAAACACTAGAATTGTTACCGTATCGGATGAAATGCTCCAAGAGCTGGTTAACCTCAAGCGTTAACCTCTTAAAGAGTAGTAGTTACTAAAGTATATTGGTTGCGGGGGAAATACCTCCTCCGCAACCCATACTGCTAGAATAGAGGATGCCGGTTTATGATTGAACTGACAAAGCTTAACAAAAAGAAGTTTTACCTCAATTGCGATCTCATTGAAACAGTGGAATCCACACCGGATACCGTAATCACTCTGCGCAATGGCAAGCTTGTAATTGTGGAGGAAGACCCACACGAAATAGTGCATCTGGTGATTGCATACAAGCGCAAGCTTTTCAACTTTTAATAAAACTCCATAAAGAAAGGCTTGGAGGGGAAAATTAACATGAATTTAGCATTTTATATTGGTGTGCTCTTATCTTTCTTGTTTATGATCTTCGGAATTGTGGTTGATTTAACCGCAGGAAGGATCAATTTTGGAGCAATATTTAACTTTGTGGAGGTTTCCAGTCTTTTGATTACTGTAGGCGGCACCATGTCTGCTTTGCTTGCCTCCTTCCCAATAAAAGACATGTTGAAGATGCCTTCTCATATTCCGATTATATTGGGCAGACAGAAGAACGATCCCCTCTATTATATTGATATAATGACCGATCTTTCCCAAGAGGCCCGTAAAAAGGGCTTGTTGGCGTTGGAGGATAGAGTAGCCGAGTTTGAAGATCCGTTCTTGCGAGACAGCGTTATGCTGATTGTAGACGCTATGGAACCCGACAAGGTGCGGGAACAGTTGGACAATGAGCTAGGCAGCATTGAAGCAAGACATGCACAAGCATGGAACATATACGATAAAGGTGCTGCATTGGCCCCCGGTTTCGGTATGATAGGTACCCTCATAGGACTTATCAACATGCTTGCAAACATGAACTTTGAGGAAGAAGGCGGCGCGGGTAAACTGGCTCAAAATATGGCGGTTGCGTTGATAACCACCTTCTATGGCTCAATTATGGCAAACGTTATCTTTATCCCCTTTGGCAACCAGCTGCGCATTGCCCACGACCAAGAAATGCTCTGCAAAGAAATTATCATTGAGGGTATCATCTCCATTCAAGCAGGAGAAAACCCCAGGCATATCAACGAAAAACTGCTGTCCTATCTTACCCGCAAGCAAAGGGAAAGCCACGCAGCAACATCTGAATCAGGTGCCGCATAACAATCAGTCAACAGGAAAGGGGGATGAGGTACCTTGGCCAGAAAAAAACGAGAATCTTCCGGTGGTGGTGGCGGTGAGTGGTTAAATACCTATGCAGATATGGTTACGCTGCTGCTTACATTTTTTATCCTGCTTTATTCCATGTCCTCTTTGGATGCGGCCAAGTTTAATATGTTGGTAAAAGCCTTTGCCAGCGACACCGATTCCTCTTCTAAAATTGTTATTCACGGAGAGGCACAGGGGGATACACAAACAGGGCAGGTTCCAACTCTTTCAGAGGAGCAAGCCCAAAAGGAA
>CAYNCW010000198.1:0-6062 GCA_964395635.1 uncultured Oscillospiraceae bacterium | reverse complement strand
GGCTGGAAGCGGTTGCTGCGCACCCGGAACTGTTGGGGCTTGTGTTTACAAATGGTACACTGTTGGATGAAGAGAAGGCGGATTGGTTTGCAGCACATCGCAACATGATTCCTCTCATCAGCATTGAGGGCAACACCGGTCAGACCGATGAAAGGCGCGGAACAGGTGTGGCAGTCAAGATTGAGCAAGCAATATCGCGTTTATCTGGGCATCGTATTCCCTTTGGATTATCCATCACCACTGGTGAACACAATATCCATGTTGTGGCGCAGAAATCCTTCCTAACCCCATACCGCTCGCTTGGTTGTAGGCTTTGCATTTACACAGAATATGTACCGATTCATACCAGTGATCATCTGGTGCCATTGACAGACGCGAGCAAAGCGCAGCTGCAAGAGTTTTGTCATGGGGTATCTCAGGAGGAAGACATGATCTTGGTTGCATTTCCCGGCGATGAGTCTGTTTATGGCGGCTGTCTCGCAGCAGGGCGTGGCTTTGTCCACGTCAGCACATCAGGGGAGTTAGAGCCCTGCCCTTTTGCCACTTACTCGGACCGCAATATACAACATGTTTCGTTGATTGAAGCGCTGTCCTCTCCTCTATTTGAAAGAATTCGCGTAGACAGCCACTTGATGCACGAGGGTGCCGGAGGCTGTGCGTTGCGAGATAAGGCTGCGCTTTACCTCACAGTATCCTAAAACGTCAGATACGTATGGAGTAGAAGAAGGCGGCTTTACTGGGGTTTCTTTAAGGCCTTATAATAGGATGTTCAGCGAGATTCACAGAGGGTTACATTATACGCAGAATGGAAAGCTCACACATCTTCACTTGTCTGTAGAACCAAACGTAAAAGGAAACTGCCAATGAAAATCCTACTGATTCAACCACGGATGACCCGCAGGCCAATGGACACCACGTTAAAAGCAAGGATGTCACCATCATTGGCGCTGCTCACCATCAAGAACCTTACGCCATCCTGCCACACAGTGAAAGTTATAAACGAAAACATCCAAGCTATTGAGTACAATCAAAGACCGGATTTGGTTGCCATCACTGTGACAGTGGATGTGCTCGGCCGTGCTGCAAAGATTGCCAAGTGCTTTCGAGATCTTGGGATCCCTGTGGTGGCAGGCGGGATTCACATCACCGCCGCGCCGGAAACCGCCGAAGGTTTGTTTGACGCCCTGCTCATCGGTCGAGCGGAGGAGACCTGGTTGCCGATGCTGGACGATTTGCGCCAGAATGGCCTGCAGTCTGAGTATCGGGACAGTTACCGTCAAAAAAACATCAAATCTCCTGACTACCGCATTGACAGTGCTGGCAAGTATTTTTGTACCAATATTGTTTCCACCAGCAGGGGTTGCCCACACCAATGCGATTTTTGCTACAACAGCAGTGGGGATTCGGTTCCCTATATGAACCGTCCCATGGAAGATGTGCTGGCAGATATTGATGCAATCGGCAGAAAGCATATCCTGTTTATAGACGATAATTTCTGCGGCAATCCCAGGTGGACGATGGCCTTTTTGGATGCCCTCATCCCACTTGGTATTCGGTGGAGCGCTGCCGTCTGTGCCGATATTGTCAAACATCCAGACTTGTTGGACAAGATGAAAGAAAGCGGTTGTCAAAGCCTGTTCATCGGCTTTGAATCAATCAATGCCACCTCCCTTCGGCAAGTACATAAAACCCAAAACCGTGTTGAGGAGTATGAAAAGCTGATTCATGAACTGCATAGGCGTGAAATTATGGTGCACGCAAGCTTGGTGTTCGGCTTGCCCGATGACGATCTGCAAACCTTCAGCCAAACGCTGAAATGGCTTGTTGAGCATAAAATTGAAACTGCAACAGCGCATATCCTGACCCCCTATCCGGGAACTGGGCTCTATGGCCGAATGCTGCAACAAGGCAAGATTGTTGACCATGATTTAGCCCATTACGATACTGCACATGTTGTCTTTTCTCCCGAGAAGATGACCGCGCAGCAACTGTATGCTGGATATATTGACTTTTATAAGCAATTTTACACACTGAAAAACATCCTTAGACGATTGCCCCAAAGCAACCAGCAGCGGATTCCCTATCTGTGTTTTAGCTTGTTTTACCGAAAATTTGGTCGGTTCACCCAACAGTTGATTAACTTAATCCCCTTGAATACGTTGGGAAGAATGGCTGCGTGGGTTTCCTACCGTCCCAGGTGAGCCAGTGGGAAAGCTTGCATAGTGAATATCTTTTGGTTTCTCATTACACATGAAAGCTTCAAGCTGTTCTTAATGCATGAATCTATACCGAATGCCTTAATAGAGACAATTCATGTTTGTATTTACACAATGTTGGACATCCACGGCAGTTTCATTTAACGGAATTTCAGGCGAACTCTGCTCCACCAAAAACAGAGGTATACTCACCCAAACCCAGCAGCATACGGTTGTTGTTGCACATGAATACTTGAAAGCGAGCACATCTATGAAGAGAGAACAACTGACTATACAACACATTCCTGCTATCCTATGGGGCGAAGCTTCAGAACGTCTTATTCTCGCTGTGCATGGCAACCAGTCACATAAAGCAGACACAGTGATTGAACTTCTTGCCAGGCAAGCTACCGCGAAAGGTTATCAAGTGCTGAGCTTTGATCTGCCCGAGCATGGAGAGCGCAAGGATGAGCCCACCCCCTGCAAGGTGCAAACCTGCGTTGCAGAGCTGCGTGCCGTGATGGAATATGCAAAGACACAAGCAAGGGACATTAGCTTGTTGGGATGTAGCCTTGGTGCCTATTTTAGCTTGCTTGCCTATCGGGATGAGCCGCTGGGGCAGGCGCTTTTTCTTTCTCCGGTGGTAGATATGGAGCGGCTGATTTGTAATATGATGACTTGGTTTTCGGTCAGCCAGGAGTACCTGCAAGCCCAGCAGGAGGTCGTTACCCCCATTGGCCAAACTTTATACTGGGATTATTACTGCTATGTAAAAGAGCATCCAATCACACGTTGGGAGGTTCCTACAGATATTCTGTATGGTTCAGCTGATACACTTTGCGAGTGGGATGTTGTGTCCAGCTTTGCCAAGCGCTTCGGCTGCCATCTGACCGTGTTGGAGCAAGGTGAGCATTTTTTCCATACACCTGAGCAGTTGGCATATTATCAGGCTTGGCTGGAGAATGTTTTACAATAAAATATATTCCCAATCTACTCAGCCTTCTGCGAATCCTCCTTGCACCGTGCTTGCTACTGGTGCCGCTTCGGCTTTTTACATACATGGGGCAATAAGCTTACCGGCGGGTTGTTGTTCACCTTCCCCTTGTTGCTGGGTGCTACCTGGTCAAGGTGTATGGCATTTCCTGTGTGCAGTTGTGACGGTTACCGCCATGGGAGATCAATTTCAACGCAAATCAATCCCCATAGAAAATAAGTAATGAAAGGCGGAAACATGATGGACATGCTTTCAATTTTCAATGACAAAACATCTAAGGCTGTAGAAAAGCGTAAAAGTATTCAAGGGCTACTTCTAAATGGCAGCATATCAAGTAGTGAGTTGACCGATTTATGCGATACAGTAAATGAAAAGCAGCTGAGCATAGTGCTGGAAGCCATCGAGGCTGTAACCAACAAGAATCCCGCCTGCGGCAAGCCCGAATGGCTGGAGCTGGCGGAGAAACATATTGGATCCCACAACCATACCATCAAGCGGGAGGCGTCCAGGATTGTTGGCAATCTGGCTGCGCAGTTTCCCCATCGGTTGGATGGATGCATTGCGCTGCTGATGGCAAACACAAAGAACGACGGCACAGTGGTGCGTTGGGGCAGTGCCTATGCCCTGGGGCGTATTGTCGCTTTGCCTGAATATGCCGCAAGCCCCCTCCTTGATACAATCACCCAAATCTATGAGGAAGAAGCCGAGAATGGGGTGAAAAATCAATATCTCTCCGGGCTGAAAAAAGCAAACAAGCTACGCAGATAAAAAGCAATTGGAGGAAAAGTCATGTCTGAACAACTGCGCCTTGGGCGGTACCGCCACTTTAAGGGCAATGAATACGCGCTTCTATATCTAGCCAAACACAGCGAAACCCTAGAAGAGATGGTGGTTTACCGCGCATTGTACGGAGAAGGTGGCATCTGGGTGCGCCCTGCCTCCATGTGGAATGAAACGTTGGAGCGAGACGGCAAAATCTATCAGCGATTTACCTACATGGGGGATGAATAGGGAGTCCATTCTGGGCTCTTTGCCACCGCTAGATTTACCGCCACAGCAAATGGTGTTCGTTTTAAATAAAAATTTCTTCTTGACTCTCCTGTTACAGGAGGTTGTAGACTGAGTTTGCAAGGAAGGAGAGCTGATGATGTTTCGTATTGGCGAGTTTTCTAAAATGAGTAAAACCACCATCAAGGCGCTGCGGTATTACGATGAAGTCGGGCTGCTAAAACCCGAGCATATTGACGATTTCACCGGATATCGCTTCTATACCACCCGGCAGCTGTTTGCACTGCACCACATCCACAGTCTGCGGCAGGTGGGGCTATCTATCGATGAAATCCGGCAGGTACTGTCCGGAACGCACCTGACTGAGATTTTAGAGAAACGGCGGACAGAGCTCTTAGCAGAACTTACCCAGCGGCAGGATCAGCTTACCCGCATTGACTTTATGCTACAATACAAGGAGGATTTAACCATGATCTACGTCGCTACCATCAAAGAACTACCAGCCTGCACCGTCTACTCCAAGTGTCTCACTGCCCCCAGCTATGATGCATACTTTCAGCTGATTCCCGCCATCGGCCAGCAGGTAGCAAAGAAGTATCCCGATCTTAAATGTGCGACGCCCGAATATTGCTACATCGTATATCTGGATGGCGAATACAAGGAAAAAGACATCAACATTGAATACTGCGAAGCGGTTACCGAGATGCGCCCCAATTTTGAGGACATTGTGTTTAAGCAGGTGGAAGCTGTCACCGCCGTCTCGGTGATGCACAAGGGGCCCTACTCCAACCTGCGGGACGCCTATGCCTTCGCCCTCAAGTGGATTGAAGAAAATGGCTACCGAATCAGCCGCTATGCAAGAGAGCAGTATATCGACGGCATCTGGAACAAAGAAGATGAAGCGGATTGGCTAACCGAGCTGCAATTCCCCATTGAAAAAAAGTAATATAACCCAAAAGGCAGGCCGTAGAAGGTATTCTCGGCCTGTCTTTTTGAAAAATGGGTTACACTAATAGTAAATGCAATCTGGAATTTTACAGAAAGCATGAAACCAATTATTTGTATTTGCCATGATTCAGAATGGATAGATTGCGTTGACAGTTGAATAAGAGTAGTATTCCCACCAAAGAGTAAGGTTTCACCTTATTTATTTTGGTGGTTTATTTTTATATTATGACATGTAGTTGTCATGTTATTGTGGTATACTGTCCTTAAGAGGTGAGCCTATGCAGATCAACCGCCTGTTTGAGATTGTCCATCTACTGATGGATAGAAAAAGCATGACTGCAAAGGAATTGGCGGCACATTTTGAGGTTTCTGTGCGGACAATTTTGCGGGATATCGACTCGCTATCTATGGCTGGAATTCCCATCTACGCCACCCAAGGGAAGGGTGGGGGCATCCGGCTGATGGACGGCTTTGTTCTGAGCAAATCGGTGCTGACCGATAAGGAGCAGAGCGATATTCTGTCAGCTCTGCAAAGCCTGTGTGCTGTCAATGTGCCTGATGTTGCGCCGGTGCTTACCAAACTGGCTGCGCTGTTTAATAAAAACGCCACCAGCTGGATTGATATTGATTTTTCCCCGTGGGATAGTGGCGAGACCGAGCGAGAAAAGTTTACCCTGCTAAAAGAGGGGATTCTAACCCAGAAGCTGGCCACCTTCGACTACTTCAGCTTTTGGGGCGAGAAGAGCCACCGCACAGTGGAGCCGTTGCAGATTGTCTTTAAAGAAAAAGCATGGTATCTCTCGTCTTATTGCAGAGATAAAGACGATTATCGAACCTTTAAGCTCAGCCGCATCAAAAATCTTGTGGGTACAGACGAGCATTTCGCTCCGCGCCCTTTTCGTAAAATGGCTGAGAGC
>CAYNCW010000197.1:0-6067 GCA_964395635.1 uncultured Oscillospiraceae bacterium | reverse complement strand
GAACTCCATTGAAAGGTGAATGAGATACTATGGCAGACTACAAAGTAGCATATATACCTATCGGCGTTCCTACATTTCATTTGGAAAGCGCCCAGGTGGAATTTGAAAAATCGGTGGCAATGCTGTCCACCATCACAAAAGAGGTTATCACTCCGGAGAAGATGCTGCTGACTATGGATGACCTGAAAGGCTATTTGGATGGGATTCAGCCGGATTTCATCATTTTGCAGAACAGTACCTTTGCCAATGCAGCCTATGCCGGCGAGGTGCTTCGGCGCTTTTCCTGCCCAGTGTTGCTGTGGACGCTTCGGGAGCCGGTGATTGACGGTGGACGGTTGCGGCTGAATTCACTCACTGGGGCTTATTCAGCGGCAAATACCCTGCATGCTTTTGGCCAAAAGCGGTTTACCTATGTGTTTGGCTCCCCGGAAGAACAAGAGGTTATCAAACGGGTGGGGGCGGCTATACGTGCTGGTGAGGTTCGCTTTAAGATGAAGAACATGAAGATGGCCGCTGTGGGCCATACACCCCAGGGATTTGGCTTTGGCAGAGCTCTGGATTCCGAGCTGCTCCAGGTGTTTGGCGTTACCTTAGAGTCCATAGAAGCCCGTAAGCTTATGGATAAGGCAAAGAGCTATACTGACGAGGAATGCTTGGAGTATCTGGGCGCAGCAGATGAGGTTATGGTGGCCCTGAAGGATACACCGGAACAGAATCTAAAGGATTTTGCCAGGTTGTACAAGGCTTATGTTACCTATACTGAGGAAAATAAAATTGATGCCCTTTCCTCCCGGTGCTGGCCCGACTTTTTTACAGCCTATGGCACACCGGTATGCGGGGTATTGGCTATGCTGAACAACCACAAGCTGGCCGCTAGCTGCGAATCGGATGTCTATGGCGCATTGTCTATGTATATTGGCACACAACTAACTGGTAGCCCCACCTTTTTTGGGGATCCTGTCTCCCTAGACGAAGGGGAAAGCACCATTACATATTGGCATTGTGGCACAGCGGCGTGCTCACTTGCAAGAGAGGATACCGGTGCGGTGGTGGGGGTGCATCCCAATCGCAAAATCGGCCCCGCAATGGATTTCGGCTGTAAGGAATGTGAGGAAGTTACGGTGTTCCGTATCGGCAGAAAGCCGGACGGCAGCTTCCGGCTGTTTATTCTGGAAGGTGCTGCTTTGGATAAGCCCAAACAGTTCTGTGGAACCTCTATTGTGGTGCAGACAAAGGCACCCTCCAAAGAAGTGGTATGCAGAAGTGTTCAGGATGGCTGGGAGCCCCACTTTGTGGTGATTTACGGCTCGGTTAAAGAAGAGCTGGAGATATTGGGAAATATGCTGGATCTTGAGGTATGTACATATTAAGAAATTTCAACTAGGGTACTAGAAAGAGCACTGTTTATCTGCAGTGGATGGGAAAGGGGAGGAATCAGGAGTTAACGGATAGATAGCAGTTCATTTCTTGAAAAACACAACTGAATTTTAAGGAGGATTCTAGCAATGAGAAAACTTTTATCTGCAGTATTGGCAAGCATCCTGGTAATGAGCCTGGCGGCTTGTGGTGCTGGTAAAACAACCCAGTCGGCAGACAATGGCAGCCAGTCCCAGGCTGCGCCTTCTTCATCCCAAAGCACAGACAGCGGCAAAAGTGGTGGTGTAGTGAAGATTATCTGCCCTTATGGCGTGGGTGGAACCGCTGATGCAATTGCAAGAAAGTATGCCTTGGTTGCCGGTAAGCTGTATCCCCAATACAACTTCATTGTAGAAAATATGACCGGCGGTGACGGCTTTGCTGCCGCAGCATACTTCACCGATTTGGATGCTTCCACCAAGGAACTGCTGATTTACGGTTACGGCGTTGCGTATCGCCATGATATTGGTTCCCAGTATCAGACAGAAGTGGTTGACTTTGATCGCTCCAAGATTTCCCCTGTAGCGACCATTGATGACCGGACATGGATTTTGTATGCAAAGCCTGGCACAACCCTAGAAGAAGTTATTGAGAAAGCAAAAAACGGCGGCATTAAAATGTCCGGCGGTAACCCACTTTCCGACCCACATCTTGCTTTGGGCTCTTTGATGGCTTTGGAAGGCGGCAAGGTTATGGTTGTGCCCTATGACGGCGGTGCAAACCAGAAAAAAGGATTGATGGACGGGGAAGTGGATGTTTTTGTAGGCACAACCCAAGCTGGTCAGGAAGAGACCGAAGCCGGAACACTGGTGCCAATCCTTGCGTTTTCCAACAAACCCTTTGAGGGCTTTGTAACACCTGAAGGCCCGGTTACCATTGCCTCTATTGCAGGGGAGGGCATGTCTCCTGCTCTGAACGCTGCCACCGATTATTCCGGTTCTATCCTGCCTGCAGGTGGATTTATCGCCACCCGTGTTGGTGCAGATCAAGCATGGTCTGATGAGCTTGTGGAGATTTCCAAGGCTGTTTGGGCCGACCCAGAATACAGTGACTGGATTTCTGAAATTCTGCTGAACAAGTTTGAGCTCTATGGCGATGAAGCCAATGCCTACCTCAATCAAGCATGTGAAAAAGCAGTGAAGGCATTTGAAACCTTAAAGTAAACAAGAGCTTTGGCTGAGTAGAGTTTTGTATATACTTTATACAGTGAGATAATCAAAAGCAACCTACACAATCATCCGCAAGTAGGGTTTTGCGGATGATTGTGCTCCATTTGCCATGGAAGCCTAGTATGCAAGGTGGATACGTGAGGAGTGGAATCCATATGAAGATTAAAACCAATCTATGGTCCGGCATTATTATGGGACTGGCCAGCATGGTGCTACTTGTTGTGTCGCCCAATCAAGTGCAAACCCCAGCCTATGACTCGGGGGCGCCAAGCCCTAAGATTATACCTATGCTGGTATTGTCCGGTATTCTGATATGCTCTGTGTATTTAATTGTGCAAAGCCTGGTGTTTAAAAAAGAAAAAATATATGAATTTGATCTGAAAAAGGAATTGCCTGCTATCATTTTGATTGCAATGATGATTGGATTTGTATTTTTGATTATCAAGTTTGGGTTTATTGTAGGGGTGGCTGTGATATTCCCGGTGCTTCTTTTCTATTTTGGAGAGCGGAAACCGTTTATCTATATCTTTTCTCTGGTATGTGGTATCGGCATTTATTTTCTGTTCACCAATGTATTCAATATCTCGCTGCCCAAGTTTCCGGGAATTGGGGGATAAACAATGGAATATTTGCAATATATCGGGCCTGCTTTAACCCAGGTATTTACACTGGCCAATATGCTGGTAATTGTGCTGGGTATTCTTTTGGGAATTGTGGTTGGGTGTATACCGGGGCTTTCGGTTACCTTGGGTATTATCCTGCTATTGCCCTTAACCTATACCTTTTCCTCTCCGGATACAGCCATTATTTCCTTGCTGGCTGTGTATGTAGGGGGGATGTACGGCGGTTCTATCAGTGCGATACTGCTGAACACCCCAGGCACAAACTCCGCAATTGCCACAACCTTTGACGGCCACCCCCTTGCAAAGCAAGGCAAGGTGAAAAAAGCGTTGGATACCTCGCTGTATGCCTCGGTTTTTGGGGGGATCTTTTCCTCGCTATTGCTGTTGGTGTGTGCTTCGTTTATCACCAAGCTGGTCGCTCAGTTTGCTTCAACTGAGTATTTTGCGCTGGCTATTTTGGGAATCTCCCTGATTGCCGGGGTTAGTGGCGATAGCCTGCCCAAAAGCATTATCTCCGGGCTTATCGGCATATTTATGGCCAGTATCGGTGCGGATGCCATTACCGGAGTGCCCCGGTTTACCTTTGGCACCAAGACGCTGCAGTACGGCATTGATATGCTTCCGGCTATGATTGCGCTGATTGCGCTGACACAGGTAATTCTTAAGTCCAGGGACTACATAGTCTCCAAGGGCAAGATGGAGGATGTGTCCAAAATAGACCATGAGGGCCTTAGCGCCAAAGAGTTTAAGTCTATTTTGCCGGCATGCTTTAAGTCGTCTGCCATTGCTTCGATTATCGGCGCTATGCCTGGTGTTGGCGGCGGTGTTGCCCAGTTTATGTGTTATAACGAGGTGCGCAGAACCTCCAAACGGCCACAGGATTTTGGCAAGGGGTGTTTGGAAGGGGTTGCTGCTGCTGAGGCCAGCAACAATGCGGTTGTTGGTTCGGCCATGATTCCTCTGCTATCCCTGGGAATTCCGGGGGATGGTGTAACGGCGCTGCTTCTTGGTGCGTTTATCCTTCATGGAATTCAGCCGGGGCCGACTATGTTTACAAAACAGGGCGCTACCGCCTATTCCATCATCATAGGTACCCTGATTGCCAATGTAATGCTGGTGTTCATCGGACTGGTGTTTACCCGGATTGTTGCAAAGATTGTGCAGGTTCGGTACAGCTATTTGGCACCCATTATCATCGCCTTTTGTTTTGCCGGGGCCTTTGCGGCAACCGGTAATGTAAAAGAGTTGGTGCTTACCGCTGTTATTCTTGTGTTCAGTTATCTGCTGACCATACTGGATATTTCTGCCATACCCCTGATGCTGGGGATGATTCTGGCGGATATTATGGAAATGAATTTTGTAACCAGTATGATGAGCTACGACAACGATTATTTCATTTTCTTCAAGCGCCCTATAAGCTGCATAATCCTTATTTTAACTGTGCTGCTGGTGATATCGCTTATGCGGCTGAACAAAAAGGCTGCGGCAATGGAGCTGCATGAAATGGAAATGGCACAGGACATGCATGGGGGCAAGTAATCCCTAGCTTTCTAAAAGACGCCTTTATTCGGGTTTTGGCTTGGATATAGGCGTCTTTTTTAAAATTTTTAGCGTGATAGGGTCTTGAGCAGCCAAAAGCATTGGGGCCTTCTAACCTGTTTATTGTGATTATGAATAAATATGTATATTGTTATATGTACTGAGTTGACAAATCCAAACTGGTTAAAAAATGGATGTTGACAAACCGGTTTCATTCCTGTAGGATGGGTTTGAAAATACGACTGGATTAGGTGAGTGGGTGATACAATGCCAGCATGGATAAACGGGGATGCAAAACCCATAACGATAGATCAGGTGGCGAAACTGGCCGGGGTATCCAAGACCACCATCTCCCGTTATCTAAACAGCAAGTATGAGATGTTATCTGAAGAAACCCGAGAGCGCATTCGCGTGGTGATAGAAGAGCTGGATTATCGCCCAAACCGCATAGCCCAAAGCTTAAAGGCCAGAAACAGCCGTATGTTGGGGTGCTTGGTGAGCGATATTAGCAGCCCGTTTTCCTCGATTATCGTCAAGGGAATCAACAGTGTTTGTGTAGAAGCCGGTTATCAGCTTCTTTTGGTGGACAGCGGGGATGACCCGGAACAGGAACGGCAAGGCATTCACAACCTGATGGAAAGTCAGGTAGACGGCTTGATTATAAACACCACCGGACAAAACGACGATTTCATCCTCTCTCTAAACAAGGCAGGGGTACCGATGGTATTGGCCGACCGATGTCTTTCATCACCGGGCGTGCTGGATACAGTGGCTACTGACAACTACCACGTTACCTATCAGTGCATAGCCAGTCTTCACCAGATGGGATACCAGCAGGTGGGGTTTTTCACACAAGGCAATGAAAATGTTGCCCCGCGTATTCAAAGATTTTCTGCATTTTGTGATGTGTTGCGAGAGAAGTTTTGTCAGAATGGGCAGGAACGGCTCTACCAGTTTAAGCTGGAGGATAAGGTGTCTTGCATAGCTGCATTAAAGGACTTTCAGGCAAGATATCCTGGCCAGCGGCTGGCGGTGTTTGCCATTAATGGTATGACCATGTTGTATCTGCTGCAGGGTATTCAGGCTATGGGTGTTGCGATTGGCGCTGACTTTGGGGTATGTGGATTTGATGACTGGGGCTGGGCAAATTTGATTCCGCCAGGGATCACCACCATTTCTCAGGATTCCTGGATGGTTGGACAACGTGCGGCCCAGATACTGATTGAGCGCATTGAAGGCAGAGGCGCGGATAAAGTGATTTACCAAGAGCTGCCTAATCGGCTGGATATTCGAGGCTCAACAGTGGCTAAAACCCAGTAA